>CAINDZ010000602.1 GCA_903847545.1 uncultured bacterium
CTGGTGCGCCACTACTTCATGCGCCAGGGCGCCAATGTGGCCGACATCCAGGTCATCCTGGTCGGCAAGCACGACCGCAAGAAGCAGAGCCACGCCCTGTGCAAGGAGGTGCGCGGGCTGCTGCTGCCGGTGGCCAGGACCCACGGCGCGAACATCAAGGTGGCCGAGGTGCCGCCTGGGCCGCCCGTGCTCTCGACGATGGTCGCCGAGATCTACGGCCCCGACCCGGCCCGGCAGGTCGAGGTGGCGAAGCAGGTCCGCGAGGTCTTCGAGTCGACGCCCGGCATCGTGGACGTGGACTGGATGATCGAGGACCCGCAGCCCAAGCTCGAGTTCTTGGTCGACCGCGAGAAGGCTGCGCTGGCCGGCATCAGCCCCGACATGATCGCGTACGAGCTGCGCATGGCCGGCGCCGGCGCCCAGGCGGGCCTGCTGCGCACGGCCGACGGCCGCACGCCCGTGCCCATCATGCTGCGCACCGAGCGCGCCGGCCGTGCCGGCCTGGCCGGCCTCGAGGGCGTCTCGCTGCCCTCGCCGACGGGCCAGATGGTGCCGCTGGCCTCGCTGGTCACCATCCGGGAGACGGTGGAGACGGCCAACATCTACCACAAGAACCTGCGCCGCGTGACCTACGTCACCGCCGAGGTGGCCGGCGCCACCGAGAGCCCGATCTACGGCATCCTCGACATGAAGGAGCGCATCGCCGCGCTCCCCCTGCCCGAGGGCTACAAGATCGAGGAACTGTACTCGGCCGGCCCCACCTCCGAGGACCGCCTGCGCATGAAGTGGGACGGCGAGTGGCAGATCACCTACGAGGTCTTCCGCGACATGGGCATCGCCTTCGCGGTGGTCATGCTGCTGGTCTACGTCCTGGTCGTGGCGTGGTTCAAGAGCTTCCTGACCCCGCTGGTCATCATGGCCCCGATCCCGCTCACGCTGATCGGCATCCTGCCCGGCCACTGGCTGACGGGGATGTTCTTCACCGCGACGTCGATGATCGGCTTCATCGCGCTGTCGGGCATCATCGTCCGCAACTCGATCCTGCTGGTCGACTTCATCGACCTCGAACTGGCCGGCGGCGCCGCCCTGGAAGACGCCGTCCTGCGCGCGGGCGCCGTCCGCTTCCGCCCCATCGTGTTGACGGCGGCGGCCCTGGTCGTCGGCGGCCTGGTCATCGTCCTGGACCCCATCTTCCAGGGCCTGGCCGTCTCGCTGATCTTCGGCGTGATCGTCTCGACCATGCTGACGCTCGTCGTCATCCCCCTCTTGTACTACCTGCTGATGCGGCGCCGCGCCACGTCGGCTTCACCCGTTGTCGCCGAAGGAGAGTAACGCAATGACCATCAACGAAGCCCTGCGCGCCATCGCCGGCGTGTTCATCCTGGCCTCGGTCGCCCTGGCCCACTTCGTGAGCCCGAACTGGCTGTGGTTCACGGCGTTCGTCGGCCTGAACCTGCTGCAGAGCGCCTTCACCCGGTGGTGCCCGATGATCACCATCCTGAAGAAGGCCGGGCTGAAGGAAACGCGCGAAGGGTGCTGCAAGTAGCGGCCGCCTGATGCGCACACGCACACCGGTGCAGGGGCGGGGGCTTCGGCCTCCGCCCTTCTGCCTTGCTGGCGCCGCCGCGCTTGTCGCGCGTGACGGCGGGCCCCCGTGCTAGCCGCCGACCGC
>CAINDZ010000603.1 GCA_903847545.1 uncultured bacterium
GACGGCGAGAAGCCGGGCCTGTTCATCCACAACCCGGCCATGCTGACGCACCCGTGGCCGCGGCAGCAGTTCACGCAGAAGCACGGATTCGACCCGATCGAGGGCCTCGTGCCGCCGGGCGTGAACGACGGGGCCGGCGGCGCCCGCATGGCCGACCAGATCGGCGCGCGCCTGAACGCGATGTCGCCGCTGCCGGTGATCGAGTTCGACGGCGAGCAGCGGTTGGTGCGGATGTTGAAGAAGCCCGTCGCGGGAGTCCCGGGACACTAGCCATCCTGCAGCCGCAGCGCCCGCTGGATGAGGCGCTGCGCCAGGTCCTGCTGCTCGGGGAAACTCGCCGCCTTGGCGAGCAGGTCGAGGGCCTCGCTCTTCAGGCCCAGTTCGAGGGCGCAGTAGCCCTCCATGAGCCAGGCGCGGCCCGTCTCGTCGCCGGCCGCCGCCACCCGGCGAAACGCCTCGAGCGCATCGGCGAACTCCTGCCGCAGGTAGTGGACATCCCCCAACAGCGACCACAGGCGCGTGTCCTGGTTGCTCTCGAGCGCGGCGCGCAGCACCTGCAGGGCCTTTCCGGTCTCGTGGGCCGTGACCAGGGCAGAGGCCAGGCGCTCGACCTCGACCGTCGAAGCCTCGGGGCCCAGGCTGCGCTCGTAGTGTTCGCTGGCCAGGTTCGAGGCGCCGGCCACCATCAGCAGGTCGGCAAGCTGCTTCTCCTCGACGGGCGACAGGGGCCGCAGGTAGCCGACCACGCGCAGCGATACGACCGCGGCATCGAAGTCGCGGCGCGCGGCGTCGAACTGGTACTGCAGGTACCAGACCTCAGGGTCGGCGGGTCGCAGCGCCATCAGCTTCGCGACGGCGCGGCCGGCCAGTTCGGGCTTTTCCAGCTGGTTGGCGGCCGCCAGGAAGCCGCGCGTCCACTTGATGTCCGGTTCGGGCGGCGTGGCGCCGGGAGGCATGGCGGCAGCGAAGTCATCGCCGGTCAGGCGCTCGAAGAGCGGGATCGCGCGCGCCGGTTCATCGGCCAGCATCCAGGCCGAGGCCGCGAAGAACAGCACCTGCGGCGCGTGTTCGAACGAGGCGGCATATCCCCGCTCGAAGGCGTCGGCGGCCACGGCGTATTCCTGCAGGTCATAGGCAGAGTCGGCCAGGCCGAACCAGGCGCGATCCAGGCGAGGCTCCAGTTCGGCGGCGCGGCGGTAGTGGTCGCGCGCCTCGGCGGTGCGGCCGGCATCGGAGAGGTCCTGGGCCAGGTGCAGGTGGAGCAGGTCGTGTTCCTGGTCGGGGTGCTCGCGCAGGTGACGTTCGAGCAGGGCGATGCCTTCATTGCGCCGATCGTGGTTGACCAGGGCGGCGGCCTCGATCATGGCCCGGCGCGTGTGGCGGGGCGCGCGACCTGCATCGTAGTAGTCGGGCCAGGCGGCCTTGGCGCGAGCGTACATCTCCTTGGCCTCGCGAGCCGCGCGAACAGGGTCGAACGGGGCGTCCGCGCACACCGGGGCGGCGCTGAACGTCAACACCAGCAGGCCGGCAGTCACCGCGCCGAGCCACCGCGAATGCATGATTCCGGCCATCGACATGCCTTCCTGATGTTTGCGCCTCAGTTCAGGTCGAAGCGCAGCGTGGTCACGACCCAGGAAGCCACGGGCTCGCCGTGGAGGCGCCCGGGCTGGAAGCGCCAGCGCGGCAGGACCCGCCGCACGGCCTCCTCGAATGTACCCTCCGGCTTGGCGCCGAGGATGTTGACGTTGCCGACGCTGCCGTCCGGCCGCACCATGAACTTCACCGCAACGTAGCCCTCAATGCCCTGCTCGCGCGCCTTGAGGGGATATTCGGGGGCCACCTGCATGGCGGGCGTGGGCGCCTGGTCGAGGTCGACCGCGTCGAAGATCGACTCCTGGGCGCCGGCGCGACCGCCGCCCCCGCCGCCGCTGCCGGTGCCCACGCGGACGGCGATGCCGCCGATGCCGCCGCCGGCGCTGAGGTCGCCCATGAAGTCCGGGGGGCCCACGTCCGAGGCCGCGGAAGCCTGGGCCTGCGAGGGGAAGGCCGGGGCCATCTCCTGCGCCACGGCCTCGCTCGTCGATTCGCGCGGTGCCTCCGGCTGTTCCGGCTCGGCCGCCGCGGGCGTGTCGTCCCGGGAGGTTTCCTGTTCGAGTGGCGGCTGGGACGACAGCGAGACGAGGCTCATCGACGGCGATTCTTCCACCACCTGGTCGGGAGCCACGCTGTTGACCATGTATGCGGCCAGCGCGAACAGTGCCACGGTGACGCTGAGTGCGCCGACTCCCTGCAGCAGGGCCTGGCCGACGCGTCGCATGCGCGAAGGGACGATCGCCGCGGAAGCCGTGGCCATGTTCAGCCTTCCCGCTTTGCGGCCAGGCTCAGGTTCTTGGCACCGGCGAGCCGACACTGGTCCATGACGGCGACGACGGCGCCGGTCTGCGCGGCGCGATCAGCGACGACGACCACGCCGCCCTCGGGATTCTCGGCCAGCGTGCGCTCGACCATGCCGCGCACGCTGCGAATGTCGATGCGCTTGCCCTCCATGAAGATGTCACCCTCGGGCGTGACGCCGATCATCATGGTGGCGCTTTCCTTGGCCGTCGCCGAGGCGGCGCTCGCACGCTGCACGTCGATGCCGGCTTCCTTGACGAAGTTGCTGGTCGCCACGAAGAAGATCAGGATGCACATGGTCACGTCGACCAGCGGCGTCGTGTTGATCTCGACACCCTGGTGGGCGGCGCGGGCCTTGCGGACGTTGATCAAGACGCCGCCTCCAGGGACGGGGTGTCGTCGGTGTCGCCGCGCAGGAAGCGGTCCACTGAGAGGGCGAACTCGTCGAGGGCGCCCTCCAGTTGCCTCGCGCGGCGCGAAAGCATGCCGCTGATGAACAGGCCGGGCACCGCGATCAGCAGGCCGGCCTGCGTGGCGACCAGGGCCACCGAGATGCCGCCGGCCATCGCCTTGGCGTTGCCGGCGCCGAACCTGGAAATGGCCTCGAACGTCTCGATCATGCCCAGTACCGTGCCGAGCAGCCCCAGCAGCGGCGCCACCGCCGCCAGGACCGAGATCACGGCGAGCCGGCGGCGCAGGCGGCGGCGCAGGCTCGCGTTCACGTGCCGCAGCACGGCCCGGTCGATGCCGACACGGCCGGTGCGGGCCGCCAGGAACCGGTCCATCAGTTGGCGCCTCAAGCCCCGCGAATGATCCGGCAGGGGAGCACCTTCGATGGCAGACAGGGCGTCAATGATCTCGACGTCGGGACCGGCCAGCCGGCCGTACGTCCGGAACCGCTCGATGATCATGAACCACATGAACACAGAGACGACCCACATGGGCAGCATCACCCAGCCGCCGCTCATGACGTAGTCGAAGGTTGTCAAGGCCAGCTCGATCGGGTGGAAACCGCTTACGTTCATCACGCACCTCCCATGGCTGTCATTGTCCTGGCGCCCGGATGGGGACGGCCCCCGTCCGTGTTGTGCCCGCCCTCGCGGCGGAGCTGCAGGATGTTGGTCAGCTGCACGGCCTTCTCTTCCATGTCGCCGATGATGTGCTCGGCGCGGCGGGACAGGACGGTATGCAGCAGCATGATCGGGATCGCCGTCAGCAGTCCGAGCGCCGTGGCGACCAGTGCCTCGCTGATGCCGCCGCTCATGAGCTTGGGGTCGCCGGTGCCGAACATGGTGATGACGCGGAAGGTGTTGATCATGCCGGTCACGGTGCCCAGCAGGCCCATCAGCGGCGCCACGGCACCCATGACCGCCAGGATGGCCAGGCCGCGCTCGACACGGGGCAACTGGTGGAGGATGGCCTCTTGCAGCACGCTTTCCTGCGTTTCACGGTCGCGGTCGCGGACTTCCAGCCCGGCCTTGATGACCTCGATGACCGGCATGCGGCGGCGGCTGTTGCGCAGGACCATCTGCTCGGCGGCGGCCCAGTCGCCGCGGGCCGCCATGTCGTTGAACTCGGTCATGAACTTGTCCGTGTTCGCGTGGATCCGGTTCATGAAGTACACGCGGCTGAGCACCAGCAGGGCCGCGGCGATCGCCAGGGCCAGGATGGGGTACACCACCGGACCGCCGGTGCGGACCTGCTCCCACAGGCTCAGCTTGAAGGCGCTCTGGCGCATCGCATCGCCGCCCGACAGGTCCAGCGGGACGACGTCGCGCTCGCCGGCCAGGTAGCCGCGCAGCGCGCGGCCGGTGGCGCCGCCCGGGACCTCGGCCCCGGCGACCAGCGCCAGCGCCTGCGGCGACCACGACAGGAAGCCGGTCTCGCCCGGGATCTCGTACGCGGCGGTGAACCGTCCCAGGGTGAGCACCTTGCCGGTCGTGCGTTCGCCGTCGCGGCCGATCAACGAGGCGTCGCGCAACGTGACCTGGCCCGACTGGACGATCTCCTGCTGCAGCAGGCGGGCCATGACCGAGACGTCGTCGAGTCCGGGAAAGTGCGCGGGATCCTGCAGGGGCGCCAGGATCTCCACGCGCTCCGGCGCGAACGCCGTGAAGTAGGACTGCAGGACCATCGTCTGCAGGTCGCGCGCCGCCAGGCGGATGTTGCTGGCCAGTTCGTGAGTGTCGGCCTCGCGTGCGGACCACTCGGCCGTGAGCTTTTCGCGGCGCGCCTGCGCCGCGGTGACGTGGGCCTCGAGCGCCCGCAGTTGCGCCTCGACCTGTGCCTGCTGCTGCTCGAGCGAGGCCACCTCGGCGGCCAGGCTCGACCGGTCGGCGAGGATGCCGGCTTCCTTCTCTGCGGCACGGGCCTCGGCGGCGGCGCGTTCCTGGTCGGCCTGGCGGAAGGCGTCGCGCAGGTCCTGTGCGCCGGCGGGTGCGGCGACGGCGGCGACGGCGGCTACGACGATCATTGCCGTCCGCAGTCGGTTGGCGAGTCGGTTCATCGGCTGATCCTCCCGATCGGCAGCGAGACGAGTTCGTTCGCGCGGCGCTTGGCGGCGATCTCGATCGAGTGGGCGATCACCCGGTTGGCGGAGGCGGGCAGTTCGGTCCAGGCGCGGCGCGCGGGATCCCAGGTTCCGGCGCGCTTGCCGTCCGGGCTGCGCCAGTAGATCGCCAGGCGCCCGACGCGAAGGATGTCGGCGTGGATCGTCTGGCCATCGACCACGACCTCGGCCGGGGTGACATCGACCGTGGAACCGTACTGGGCCTCGACCAACAGGGCCTCCAGCAGGATCCGCAGCTTCTCGGCCGACCCCGTGTCGCCCTGGGCCATCGTCTTGTGCAGGTTCGCCAGGCGGGCCTGGCGCTCCTCGGGCAGGAACGGGAGGTCGGCGGCCACGGCGGCCTCGAGCCGGTCCAGCACGACACTCATCGTGTCGGCGATGCCTTCCTTCAGCCTCGTCGACTCGTCCAGGCTGCGCTGCAGTTCCGCGACATCGTGGTCCAGGGCCGTCGCCCGCTCGGTTTCGCGGGCCAGACGCTCCTGCAGGTAGGACAGGTTGGCCTTGGCATTGCGGTAGCGCAGGTCGAGGTCCTTGCGGTCCTTCGACCAGTCGTCGAGCTTCGTCTGCGTCTGTCTTGCCGCCTCGACCGTCTTGCGGACGGTGGCCGCCAGCGAATCGGGCCCGGCGGCCGTCTGGGCCCCGGCCGCTGTGGCCGTCACCAGCAGGCCGGCGGCTGCCAGGTGCCGCCATTCGTTCCATCGCGCCATGAATCACCCCTTCGGAAACTCGATGCGTGGGCGCGTGGCGGGGCCGCGCGCGGGCTGTCCCGGACGCCCTTCAAGCTACCGGAGCCGTGTTAGGGGGGAGTGATTTGCGTGCTAGGAAACGGTGAACATTCCCGGATGCTGCTGCGGCATGCAGTCTGGAGCGATGAAAACCGCCGCCCCGCGTGAACGGGGCGGCGGCCTGGCCTGGCGGCGCGGTCCTTGATGCGGAAGCTGTTGCTACTTGACCAGCTGCATCTTCTCGGTGACCTCGAAGCCGTCGCCGCTCAGGCGGTAGAAGTAGGTGCCGCTCGGCAGGCCTTCGCCGCTGAACTGCAGCGAGTGATCGCCGGCAGCCATGTCGCCGTCCTGCAGCGTGGCCACCTTGTGCCCGCGAAGGTCGAAAACGGCGAGCGTCGCCCTGCCGGCCTTGGGCAAGCTGAAGCGGATCGTGGTGCTGGGGTTGAAGGGATTGGGCTGGTTGCTCAGGCCGGCACGCAGGGACGGCAGCGTGCTGACCGGCGAGGCGGGCAGCGCGTAGTTGGTGGCCTGCGGGTTGAAGTTCGTCCACAGGGCCGTCCACTGGCGGCTCATCGGCAGCGCGGGGTCGAACGCGCCGCGGTAGCTGACCTGCTGGAAGTACGGGTTGGCCAGGTAGCTGTCCGACCAGTCGGCGGTGCCGACCAGCACGCTGCCGGTCTGGGGCACGACGTCCGGGCTGTTCAGGGCCACCAGCGCGCCGAGGCCCACGACCGACGGCAGGCGGACGATCGTGTCCAGGTTGGCGCGGGCCATGAGCCAGCCGCCCAGGCCGGCGTTACCGGCCACGGTCTGCCAGTTGGCGCGGTCGTGGATCATGTTCGTCGCGTACAGGTAGTCGCCGGTGACGTCATTGTGCTCGAAGCGAAGCGTGTCCTGCTGGGCCTTGGTGACCGACAGGTTGCGGATGCTGACGCCGCGCGGGTAGCCCGCCATCACGGTGTTGAAGATGCTGGCGCGCGTGTTGCGGCGCAGCAGGGCCGCGTGCTGGTAGCGCTGGCCGGCCGGCAGCGGGTTCTGCACGTATTCCGGTCCCACCAGAGTCACGTTCGAATACACCGGGGCGGTCTGCGGCCAGGCCGTGGTGCCCGTGGCGTCGTTGTCGGACTCGAAGCCGTTGCTTTCGCCCGTCGGGTCCCAGTAGCCGGGATCGCGCAGGCCGAACAGGAACTGGCACTTGCCGCGGTAGCCGAAGTCGGTGTCGAACTCGTCGTCCGTGCCGCCGAAGGCGACCAGGTGGTGAAGGTCGACCGTGCCGCCGAAGCACTCGTACGAATCGTCGAACGAGTAGCTGACCTGGACGTGGTGGATCTCGGTGCCGCTGCCGACGCCGCCCATCGTCAGGCCGTTGATCTCGTTGTTCAGGGCGAAGCGATAGCCCGGGAACTCGATGCGGACGTACTTGAACACGCCGCTGTTGTCGGCGTCGTCCGTGCCGCCGTAGGTGCCCTCGGCGATGAGGCCGCCCTCGATGATCGGGTTCGGCTGGTTCACGCGGGCCTTGCCCAGGATGACCACGCCGCCCCAGTCGCCGGGCAGGCGATTGCCGGCGGCCTGGTTGCTGGTGAAGATGATGGGCTTGTCCCAGGTGCCGGCGGCGTTGATGGTCGAACCCGGCTTGACGACCAGCGTCGCCGCGGGCACGCCCTGGATGATGGTCCCGGCCGGGATGGTCAGCGTGGCGCCGGCCTGCACGTAGTAGATGCCGTGCAGCGTGTACAGGGTGTCGGGGCTCAGGGTGCGGTTGGCGTTCTGGTGAAAGGCGGCCAACGGATCGATGTCCACGGTGCCGAGGTCAGCCGTCCCGACATAGGCGAAGACGGGCAGGGCGGCGACCATGGCGATCAGCCCGAGCAGGGTGGCGATCGCGTTCTTCTTCATGGGGTGCTTCCTCCTGGGAAACCTTGGATGCGGAGGGCGGCCCGCCTCGCGGACGGGACCGCCCCGGAACCTTTTCACCGGCGCCTTGTCGGACGCCAACTTCCGGTGGCCACATGTCAAGTGTTGGACCGTCGTCGTGGAAAGGTTGTTGTGTCGGGCCGGATGAGAGGGCTTGTCGAAAATTCGGGGGCCTTTTCGGAAGTACCTGAGACGCCCTCGTTCGAACTGGCCTCATCCCCAGCGTCGACGAGGCATATTGTAGAAGGCCAGTGTTGGCGCACGGTCAGCGGTTGGTGGATTTGCGGCCAGCATGATGTTAGGGCTGCGTTCGGCGCGCGTTCCGGATCTGTAAACGATCGCGCCGCCGACCTCAGAACTTTCCTGAAATCGACATGGCATAAGTCGTTGATTCCGATACATCCGAATAGACGTAGTGCGTGCCGTTCTCGGTCGAGCTGGTCCTCACCGTGTCGCCGGCCAGGACATCCGTCATGGCCAGCTTGAGCTTCAGGGACCAGGGGAGCTTCTGCGTCGCCACGAGGTCGAGCTTCGTGCGCGACTCGAGGTACACGTACTCGAACATGTTCTCGGCCAGCTTGTCCAGGCGGCGGCCGACGCGATTGGCCATGATGCCGACGGACGTGTGCGTGCGCGGGTTGTCGTAGAGGAGCGAGAGGTTGATGGACCACGGCGCCTGTCCCTGAAGCGGCCGCTTGTTCTGCTCGACGACGTCGAGCGTGCGCGGGTTGTCGAACACGACCTCCGACCACACCCGCGAGTAGTTGGCGGCCAGTGTCAGGTCCTGTGTCAGCGTGGACCAGTCCAGCTTCTTGCTCGCCTCCAGCTCGAAGCCCCAGTTCTTCGCCAGCGGCGTGCTCGTGAAGCTGGCCGTGGGGCGCTCGGCTTCCGGCAGCAACGTGTCCTCGACCGCATCGGCGAGGCGCTTGTAGAAGACGCTGACGGCCACGACCTCGCCGGGCCCCGGGAAATGCTCGGCGCGCAGGTCGTAGTTGCGGATCCTGGCGCGCTTGAGGTTCGGGTTGCCGTGCTGGTTCTCGAAGGTGCGGTAGTCGCGGCGCAGGATCGGCGAGATCTCGCGGAACTCGGGACGGTTGACCGACTCGTAGTAGCCCAGGCGCAGGTTCGTGTCCTCGTCGTACAGCCAGGTCAAGGCCACCGACGGAAGCACATCGCGATTGTCGATGCGCGCGGTGTCCTGGCGCGCGGGGAAGAGCTTGTTCCGCGTCGAGTAGACGACCTGGTCCGAATCCTCGATGCGGGCGCCGCCGGTCAGGCGCAGGTACTCCTGCCGGAACGTGAACGGCAGGTCGATCATCGCGTACCAGGCGCTCAGGTCGTGCCGCCCCACGTAGGTGCCGCTCAGGTTGGTGTCCTGGACGAACTCCCACTTGGTGCCGCGCCGGGGATCGGAAATTTCGTTGTAGTTCTCCGGCCGGAAGATGGAGTCGGGGGGCATGAAGGCCAGGGTGCCGTCGAAAAGCCGGCCCTGGGACGGCGTCGTGTACCACGATTCCACGTCGAACGACCGCTCACGATGGTCCTCGCGGTAGCCGGCCTTCAGCTTCAGCGTGCGGTCCTTCGTGAACGCATCGCCGGACGGCGACCAGGCCAGGTCGGCGCCGCCCCCGCGCCGGGTCTCGTCCAGCCATGTCCAGGTGCGCATGTTCTCGTCCATCATGCGCGGCTCGAAATCCAGGTTGTACTCCAGGTAGCGGCGGTCCGGTTCCGCGGCGTGCGACTCGCCGTAGGAGAGTTGCCAGTCCAGGTCGAAACCGGCCCCCGGCCCGGGCAGGTGATGGTTGCCGTCCAGCTTGTTGACGAACTGGTAGCGCTCATGCCAGGCCATCGTCCACCACTCGAACTTCTTCTGGTCCTGGCCGCCCATGAAGGTGATGTCGCTGTCGGTCAGGCGGTTGTACAGGTTCGTCAAGCCGAAGCGATGGTGGCCGGTGCGCACGAAGACGTTGGCCAACCCGCCCAGCGAGGCCTGGGTGTGGCTGGTCATGCCGCGCGCCTCGATGGCGTTGCCCCCGATGCGGATCTCGTTCTCGTCCTGGAGGTCCGCCTTGTTGCTGTAGGAGACGGCCCCCATGTAGCCGACGTCGGCGCCCAGCAGGCGCAACTTGTCGCCGTGCGAGACGCTGAACGACAGCTTGGGCGGGGCGGCGCGGCCCTCGGTGGTCCAACGATTCGGCAGCGCCCGGGCCAGGTCGGGGTTGCGCAGCGACGTCGACTGGTAGATGACGCTGCTGTCGGCCAGCGCCCGCGGGAAGTCGCGCCCGCCGTCGTCGATGCCCAGCCAATCAGTATCGCCCCGCATGGCGTCGTACTGGATCGTCTTCCCGGTAGAGCCGCTGATCGCGCCCAGCGAGAAGGTGACCGACGTTGTTGAATCCTCGGGAAATTCCAGCGTGCTGATGCGCACCAGGCCGCCAGAGAAGTCGCCCGGCAGGTCGGGCGTGGCCTGCTTGATGACCACGATGTTGGCCAGCAGGCTGGCCGGCACCATGTCGAAGTTGAAGCTCTTGCGGTCGCGGTCGACGTTGGTGCCGCCCATCTGAACGCCGTTGATCTCGGTCACGTTGTAGCGGTCGCCGATGCCGCGCACGAACACGTACTTGCCGTCGTTGATGGTCAGGCCGGGCACCCGCTTGAGCGCGTCGCCGCTGTTGCCGTCCGGGGTGCGCGAGATCTGGGCCGCGCTGATCGCGTCGCCGATGACGCCGGCCTGCTGGCGGTTGATGAGCAACGCGCCCTCGGTCGACAGCACCCGCGCGCCGTTGATCACCATGTCGTCGGTCTGGTAGGCCTTGAAGCTCTCCATGTCGACCAGCACCTCGGTGGGCTGGCTGGCCGTCACGCGGATCCCGGTCACGAAGCGAGCGTTGTAGCCCAGGTAGGCCACGCGCAGCTCGTAGTCGCCGGCCGGAACTTCGGGGATGTCGAACCGCCCCCTCAGGTCGGTGGCCGACTTGAAGTCCGTGCCCGCCAGGGCCACGTCGGCACCGATCAGCGGCTGCAGGGAGTCCTTGTCGCGCACCAGGCCTGTCAGGCCGTTGGCAAAGGCGGCTCCGGCCATCAGGCAGCAGGCCGCCACGAGCAGCAGGATTCGACGCATGGGCACCGTCCGTGACGGGGAACGCGGCGGGGCGTGCGGTCCGGCACAGCAAAGGTCCGGGCGCGCGCTTCTGTGAGCGCCACGTTAGGGGGCCCAACGTCAAGGGCAGGTTAGGATTCGTTCAATTCGTGGTCAGGATCGCGTGAAGCTGCGCGCCCGCCTCATCCGTGTACGGCCCGTACCACCGCGCCGCGATGTTGCCCTCGCGATCGACCAGCAGCGCGGCGATGCCGTCGTTGCCCGCCGTCCCGATCTGCCCGCGGAACCAGTCCACGTCCAGGTACAGCGTGATCGTGCGGTCGCGCTGCGCGCGGTCGGGGATGCCCTGCTTCATGCCGCCGTCGATCACGCCGCGCATCCACTTCATGCTGCCGCTGATGGTGGGTATCTCGTAGTA
>CAINDZ010000604.1 GCA_903847545.1 uncultured bacterium
CCGGCGGCAACGACGGCCCCCGCGGCGCGCGCCACCGACACCGCGGGCGCGCTGTCGACCGCCGACGCCGCGGACGCGCTCTTCAAGGGCCGCAACTACGACGCGGTGACGGGCGCCTACTACCACGTCCTGGTGCGCACGACGGGCGGCCAGATGACCGAGGCCTCGCGCCTGGCGGGCATCAGCAAGACGACGATCTACGAGTGGCGCAAGCGCTACGGCAGCGGCGGCTGAGCGCGGCGCACGCGCGCTACGACCCGCCGCCCATCGCCACGTCCCACGCCGTGCGGAAGCACAGTCGCACCAGCTTCTCGTACAGCGGGCCGTTCAGGGTCGGCGGCAGGTCGCCGGGCGCGTGCAGGAACGGGTAGCTGTTGGTCGTGACCCAGTACAGCGTCTTGACGCCGGCCTGGTGAAACGGCGTCGCGTCGGCGCCGCCATCGGCCCAGGTGCGCGTGACCATGAAGCGGTCGCCGGCCTCGTCCAGCGCGCGGGCCCGCGCCCACAGCCCGGGCGACGTCTTGCCCGAGCCGACCTGGATGCTGTCGCCGCAGGCGACGCAATCGAGGTTGAACATCGCGGCGGTGTCCCTCAGCGGCAGCGCCGGGTGCGCGGCGTGCCACTTCGCGCCCTCGAGCCCCGACTCCTCGCTGGAGAACAGCACGAACACCACCGTGCGCGCCGGGCGCACGCCCGCCTGCGCGAACGCCTCGGCCAGCCGCAGCACCGCCGATGCGCCCGAGGCGTTGTCGTTCGCGCCCGGGAAGTACAGCCCCGGCCCCTGCCGGCCGACGTGGTCGAGGTGGCCGCCGATCACCAGCGCCTGCGCCGCCAGCTGCGGGTCGCTGCCGCGCAGCACGCCGACGACGTTGCAGGTCGGGTGCTTCGCGCTGTAGTCGGCGTAGACGCTGACCTTCGCCGTCGCATCCAGGGCTTTCGAGTGCGGCTTCTTCGCGGTGTCGACCAGCGCGCGCAGCCGCGCCGCCTCGCCCGCGCCGCCACCCAACAGCTTCTCGGCCACCGCCTCGCTGATCTCCAGCTGCGGGAAGTGCTCGGGCATCGCGCCCGGCCCGTGCAGCACGCTGCCGATGGGCGCGCGCGCGGGCTTGCCCGTTGCCGCCGTCTCGAACCACAGCAGGCCGACCGCGCCGTGCGCCTGCGCGACCAGCGACTTCTGCCGCGGCGTCTGGCTGTCCGGCGCCCACGCGGTGCTGTCGCCCGGCGCCCACGACGGGTTCGGCTTGAAGCAGAGGACGATCTTGCCCGTCACGTCCAGGCCCGCGTAGTCGTCGTAGCCGCGGTCGGGCTGGCTCAGGCCGTAGCCCACGAACGCCACCGATGCCGACAGGTCGCCGCTGCCCGAAAAGCCACGCGCGGTGAAGTCGGGGCCGGGCGTGCACGCCTCGAACGCGCCGTCCGGGCCGGCCACCGCCAACTGCGGCGTCGCGGTGAACGCGTTGTACTCGATGTCGAACCACTGCAGGTAGCCGTCCTCGCCGCCGGGCTCCAGGCCCAGGCCCGCGAACCGTTCAGCGGCCCAGCGCGCGGCCGCAACATACCCCGGCGAGCCGGCCACGCGACCGTCCAGCGACGGGTCGGCCAGGTGGGCCACGTCGGCCAACAGCTTGTCGGCGGTGATGACGGCCAGGCCGGACGCGGGTGCGGCGGGTGCGGCAGGCGCGGCAGGCGCGGCAGGCGCCTCCGCGCGCACGGTCGCGCCGATGGGCAACGCCGCCAGCAGGGCGGCGACACAGGCGATGCGGATGCTGGACAACGGAAGACCCCCGGGGTTGCAGGCTCGGCATCGAGCATGGCACCCCGGGGGCCCGGCTGTCCAGTGGCGAGGGCTAGAACCGGAAGATGAACTTCAGGTAGTTCAGGTCGAAGCCGCCAAAGGTGCGGAAGTACCGCGTCTCGACGGTCTCCTCCTCGGAATTGTAGCCCGGAGCGATGTCCCACCATCTCTCGTATGTGTGGTCCAGGGTGCCGCGCGACAGCGTCAGCCCGCCCTCGAACTCGACCGTCAGCCGTTCGGTGACCTGCAGCGAGGGCCGGATGGACAGCCCCACGACCCAGGTCTCATTGTCGTACTTGTAGCGGCGGTTCACGTAGTCGTCGTAGGCGTTCGTATAGGTGTCGAGTTCGCGATAACGACTCTCGGAGACGCTCCAGCCGTACATGGCCGAGCCCACGCCACTGACCGACAGCCGACCCTCGCGCCAGAACCGCCGACCGGCGGACAGGCGGACCCAGCCCGACTCCTCGCGCTGCGATTCCGCCTGGTCCGAGACCGACTCCTCGCCGTCGTTCCACGACGTGGCGCTCGACACGACATCGCGGCGGTAGTCGTCCGGCCCGGCGGCGACGGCCACGTCCCAGTCGCGATTGATGTTGTAGCGGACGGTCAGGCCCGTGCGCGACAGGCCCGGGTCCCAGCCGAACGCCCAGTGGCGCAGGGCGGGCTCGGCGGTGTCACCAGCCGGGACCGGTTCGGAGGCCGCCGCGCGGCCGGCCAGGGCCATTGTGCAGGCCAGGCCCGCCATGAGGGTGACGATCATCGTGCGATGCGTGCGGCGCATGGATCACTTCCCGTCGGTGTGGCGTCCGGATATGGAGTGGGCATGTTCCAGACGATGCCGATGCGCCCTGAGCTATATCCTGCGAAGGTGGCCGCGTCAAGGAGACGCGGCCTCTCGGCTCATCCAGCGCGACGGGGAAGGGCCCGACCCCGGATCAGAATTGCACCGACATCCCCACCTGCCCGGCCAGGCCGCGCCACTGCCAGTACAGGTCGTTGGAGGCCTGGTCGTTCCATTCCAGGGCGGCGTCCAGGTCGACGCGGGTGTCGCCCCACAGGCGGGCCCCGCGGCGTTCGACCTGCAGGCGCAGGCGGGTGACGGCGTCGCTGCGCTCGCCGGAGCCCAGCGCCAGCAGGCCGTTGCTGATGAGGAACTTGTCCGTGACCGGGTCATACAGTGCGGGCGGCCGGCCGGGATAGTCCAGCCACGCGCGCTCGCCCGACATCTCGACGGCCAGGTTCCACGGCGCAATGACCTTCACCGACAGGCCGACCCGGTTGCCGTCGAACGAGAACTCGTCCAGCAGCGGGTTGTCGAAGGCGGCCATCTGCGCCGCCGCGTCGCCGTGCTGGAACAAGTGCGTGTTGGAGCCCCACGAGCGCAGCGCCACGCGCGTCGACACCGACTGCGCCACCTGCAGGTTGAGCTCACGCGCCGCGGCATCGTCGCGCGCGTCGTCGAGATACGCCTTCCATCCCGTGCGCAGCGCCAGCGTCACGCTGGTGCGCGTCGGCAGCGAGCGCTGCAGGCGCGCGGTCAGCCACGCCTTGCGCGCGTCCTCGGACGACTGGTCGGGATACGTGCGCGCCGACACGTCGGCCCGAAGCTGGGCCGTGAAGCTCGAGGTCAGGTAGTGCTTGGCCGTGACGTAGGCGACCGCGTCGCGATAGTCGAACGGCGCGTACAGGTCGGCGTTCATCCGCCAGGCGCCGGACACGCCGGCCTGCCACCGGGTGCGCGTGTTGCGCGCGCCCGTGATCGTCTCGGCGCTGAGCGTCAGGTAGCCGTGGTTGAGGTCCGGGTTGTCCTGGAAGCGCAGCAGGCGGCCGTTCGCCGCGAAGCGCCACGCGGGCGCCGGCGACCAGGCCAGCCAGCCGCGACCGTCGGTGATGCCGTCGCCCGGCGAAGGCTCGGTGCCGAAGATGTTCTCGGTCCACACCTGCGTCGCCGCGGCGCCGCCGGCGAGTTCGGCCGCGGCGGCCAAGGGCAGCAACGCGACGAGCAACGTCGCGAGCAGCAGGCGAGGTGCCGGGCGCGGGGTCACAGCCCGCCCCCGCCCGCGGGATCCCAGCGCCACCCGCCGTTGTGCCCGAACCCCTCGCCGCCGCCGGAACCGCCGGTGCCGCCGCCACCGGCCGCTCCGCCGCCCTGTCCCGAGCGCGCGCGGTGGTGCTGGAAGCCGCCGTCCTGGAACCAGCAGCCGTCGGCCATGCCGTCGCCGTCGCTGTCGATGAAGCGGTCGCCGCGGGCCCGGCGCCGGTGCTGCCCCGGATCGTCGGCGAAGCCGTCGCCGTCCTCGTCCACCCACGCGGCGCCGTCGAAGACGAACCCGAAGCGGTCGCCATGCAGGTCCCCGCGGCCATAGGCCACGCCGGTGACGTCGTTGCGGCCGTCGGCATCGATGTCCAGCACGTTCTCGTCGCGGCCGTCGCCGTCGGTGTCGCGGAAGGCGACCTCGAGGTCGTTCACGCCATCGCCATCGGCGTCGCGGTAGCGGTCGTTGAGCTTGTCGCCGTCGCCGTCCACCCACGCGAAGCGATGGGCGTACGCCTGGCCGTTCACGTCGTTGACGCCGTCCCCATCGGCGTCGACGTACAGGTCGTGGCGCCCGTCGGCGTCACGGTCGACCCAGCCGGCCGTCGCCAGGGCCGGCGCCGGCAGGCCGCTCGCGGTGTCCTGGGCCAGGGTGATCGATGCGGTCGCGATGCAGAGCACGATGATGATGTTCTTCATGACCGACTTCTCCTTGTCGACGGCCGGAGCGGGGGAGCCTCGCCTTCTCCCCCACTCCTCCGTCGTCATCGGAACGCAGCGAACGCGCAGGGTTGCATTGCGGTCCGACTTCGCTCCCGTGCGTCGCTTTCGCGGGCACGGAGTGGACCAAGCAATTTCGCGACCCGTTTTTGCCGCCCGCGCAAGATATTCAACCACAACGTGTTGGCGCGTTTCGGCACCCCTGGCCGCGATCTGCGGCTCGACGATTCCGTCGAATCGCTCGACGGATCCGACGCGCCGGGCCGCCATCACCAGCCCCACTTCTGCAGCTTGTAGCGCAGGTTGCGCTCGCTGAGGCCCACCGCGCGCGCCGCCTGGCTCTGGTTGCCGCCCGCGGCGTCGAGCGCCTGGCGGATGACGCGCCGCTCGATCTCCTCGAGATGGCCGGGCAGGTCGCCGCCGCAATCCTCCAGACGACGGTTGTCCTGGGTGCCGGCGCCGCCGGGCAGGTCGGACAGCGTGGCGACCGCGCCTCGCGCCAGCACGACCATGCGCGTGACCAGGTTCTCCAGCTCGCGCACGTTGCCCGGGTAGTCGTGCTTGACCAGCAGGTCCATCGCCTCGCGACTGATGGACTCGACCGGCCGCAGGTACTGCGCCACGGCCTTGCGCCGGAAGTGCTCGATGAGCGCGGGGATGTCGCCGCGCCGCTCCCGCAGGGGCGGCAGCTGGATGTTCACCACGTCGAGGCGGTAGAAGAGGTCCTGGCGGAACGCGCCCTCGGCCACCATCTGCTCGAGGTTGCGGTGCGTGGCCGCCACGATGCGCGCGTCGGTGGCGATGGTGCGGTTGCCGCCGACCCGCTTGAAGTTCCGCTCCTGCAGCACGCGCAGCAGCTTCACCTGCAGCTCCAGCGACAGGTCGCCGATCTCGTCCAGGAACAGCGTGCCGCCGCTCGCGTCCTCGAAGAGCCCCGTCCTGGCCTTGTCCGCGCCCGTGAAAGCGCCCTTCTCGTGGCCGAAGAGCTCGCTCTCCAGCAGCGTGGGCGCGATGGCCGCGCAGTTGACGGCCACGAACGGCCCCCCGCGACGCTGGCTGGCCTGGTGCACCGCGCGCGCCACGAGCTCCTTGCCCGTGCCGCTCTCGCCGCGCACGAGCACCGTGGCGTCGGTGTTGGCAGCGCGCGCCGCCATGTCCAGGGCCGCGATCATCGCCGGGCTGGTCGCCACGATGCCGGCGAACGAGTGGGCGGCCGCCACCTGGCGGCGCAACTCGTGCACCTCGGAGACCAGGTTCCGCCGCTCGACGGCCTTGCGCACCTGCA
>CAINDZ010000605.1 GCA_903847545.1 uncultured bacterium
CCCTGGACACGCTGCAGGATCTGCTCGCCCGCGCGGCGGCCCTGCACGGGGAACGGGGCGGGCAGGGGAGTCGGGCATGAG
Source organism: uncultured bacterium (assembly GCA_903847545.1). Classification (GTDB taxonomy): domain Bacteria; phylum Krumholzibacteriota; class Krumholzibacteriia; order LZORAL124-64-63; family LZORAL124-64-63; genus CAINDZ01. Next base: position 82 of record CAINDZ010000605.1, read on the forward strand.
GTTCAACCGGGACAGCCTGCTGTGCGTGGCCGCGTGCCTGGTCGCGCTCGCCGCGGGCGCACGCGCCGAGGAGCCGGCGCCGTCGACGCCGCTGGCCCTGGCGCGCCTGGATTCACTGGCGATCGCGGCGCCCGGACTGGTGACGGGCGTGGCGTGGCTCGGCGCCGATTCGCTGGCCGTGCTTGTCGTCGGGGACGAGCCTGCCGGCGGCGGCCGGGCCCCCGTGCGCCTGGTCCTGCAGAGTCGCGCGGGCAAGGTCCTGCGCAGCGAGGACGTCACGGGCGTGCTGGATCGCGGCCTGGCCTGGGATGGGCGCGAGTTGTGGGGCTGCGGCGATGTCGACGGGGGCGCCTCGCGCCTGTACCGGCTCGACCCGGTGTTGCTGACGGTGCGCGCGTCCTACCCGACGCCGGGCCACCGGCCCGCCGGACTGTGCTCGGACGGCCGCTTCCTGTGGCTGGCCGACCGTGACGCCGGCCGGTTGGCCCGCTTCGACCCGGCCCTGAACGAGTTCACGCGCGTCTCGTCGACGCCCGGTTTCTCGCCCTGCGGCGTGGCCTGGGACGGGCGCAACCTGTGGCTGACCGACATCGCGACGGGCAGGCTGTACCGCCTCTCCGGGTCGCGCCGGGCCTGGAGCGGCACGGTTGTCGCGGACGACTTCCTGCGGCGGGGCACGCCCGTCCACCTGGCCCACGACGGCCGCGACCTGTGGCTCCTGGCCGAGGGCGCCGGCTGGCTGGTGCGGGTGCGGATTTCGTGACCGGTGGGCTTGACAGGCTGGCTGCCCGGAATTAGTCTGGATTACGAAAACTGTTTTCATTTTCGGCAGGTTCGCGCGCGACGCCCGCGCCCGAACCCGCCGGGCAGTTGAGGTCCAGACTGCTTCCGACCAGCCAACAAGAGGTCCGGCATGGCGCCTGTTAAGAAGTTCCGCGAGCTCGACGAGAACCTGGTGCGGCAGAAGGAAGCGGCCTTCGCCGACTTCATCCAGAAGAAGGGCCTGAAGACGACCCGGCAGCGGAACACGATCATCTCGACGTTCTTCCGCCTGCGGGGCCACATCTCGGTCGAGGAGCTGCTCAACCAGGTCAAGCAGGTCAACCCGCGCATCGGGTACGCCACGGTGTACCGCACGCTGCACCTGCTGGTCGAGAGCGGCCTGGTGGAGGAGCGTCGCTTCGGCGACGGGCTCGCGCGTTACGAGGGCCACTCGGACGTCGAGCACCACGACCACATGATCTGCCTGGAGTGCGGCGAGATCTTCGAGTTCTTCAACCCGCGGCTTGAGGCCCTGCAGGAGAGCCTGGCCGAGGAGAACAACTTCCAGATCTTCCGCCACCGGCTGGAGCTGTACGGTGCCTGCAAGGACAAGGACGCCTGCCAGAAGCGCAAGGCCCGCGGCAACGCCGCAGCCGGCGCCGAGTAGCGTGGGGCCGGACCCGGTCGGCCCCTGGCTGGCCATCGAGGTCGATCGCGCGGCGCTCGCGGACAACCTCCGCGCGTTCCGTCGCCACACCGCCGCCTCGTCGGCGCTGCTGGCCGTCGTGAAGTCGGACGCCTACGGGCACGGATTGTGCCTGGCGGCGTCCGCTTTCCTTGAGGGTGGCGCCGAACTGCTCGGCGTCCACGCCCTGCACGAGGCGCGCGCTCTGCGGCAGGCCGGCATCGCCGCGCCGATCATCGTCCTGGGTCCCGTGACCGCGGCCGAGGCCGCCGAGGCGGCGCGGACGAACGTCGAGGTCACCGTGGCCTCGCTGCCGGCCGTGCGGGCCGCGGTCGCCGCCGCAAGCCCCGACCATCCCCTCAAGGTGCACCTGAAGGTCGAGA
>CAINDZ010000606.1 GCA_903847545.1 uncultured bacterium
AGGCGATCCACTGCCCGTCCGGGCTGAAGCGCGGCTGCATGTCCCACTGCACGCCCTCGGCGATGCACCGGACCTGCGACCCGTCGGCCGAGCCGGCGATCGGCATCGTGTAGATGTCGCCCAGCAGGTCGAACACGATCGTCGCGCCGTCGGGCGACACGTCCACCGACATCCAGGTACCGGTGTCGACGTCGAGCGGCGCGTCGTGCCAGCCCCAGCCGCCGTGGCTGCCGTCGGAAGGCGGGTTGGCGACATCCCACTTCGCGGAAGTGGCAGACGAGTCCGCCGTCGCCGGCGCCGCCGCCGCCGCCCCAGCGGCAGCGCTCCACGAAAGGCAGGTCGACAGCAGGACGAGGACGGCGAATCTGCGCATGGAAGCCTCCAGCCGGGATGTTCGGCGACCGCCGGTTGCGGTCGCGCGGCACAAGTCGACAAGCTCGGCAGTATAGCCGGGATGGACGGGGCCGTCGAGGGAACCGCTACCGCGCCTGCAGCGCGTCCACCAGCGCCCGCAGCCGCCGCACGTCGTCCCACGTGTCGCGCTTCCAGCCCGGGTTGCGCAGCAGCGCCGCCGGGTGGTAGGTCACCGTCACGGGGATGCCTGCGTAGAAGTGGACTGCGCCGCGCAGCTTGCCCAGCGAGGCCTCGGTGCCAAGCAGCGTCTGCCCGGCCACGCGGCCGAGGCAGCAGATGGCGCGCGGCCGCAGGATCGCCAACTGGCGCCTGAGGTGCGGCTCGCACTGCTCGACCTCGGCCGGCAGCGGGTCGCGGTTCCCGGGCGGGCGGCACTTGAGGATGTTGCAGATGTAGACGTCGTCGCGCCCATAGCCGATCGCGCCGATGATCTTCGTCAGCAGCTGCCCGCTGCGCCCGACGAACGGCTCGCCCTGCAGGTCCTCGTCCTGCCCCGGCGCCTCGCCGATGAAGACCAGGTCGGCGTCGGGATTGCCCGCGCCGAAGACGGTGTGGGTGCGCGTCGCGTTCAATGCGCACTTCGTGCAGGGCAGCACCTCGGCGCACAGCGCGGCCAGCGCCGCGGCCTTGTCGCCGCCGTGCGCGGCCAGCAGCGGGTCCGGCGGCAGCCTGCCGCCCGTGGGCACGCCCTCGCGGTCGATCAGCGCCAGCGCCCCGGCGACGAAGGCCGCGCAGGCGGCGGCGAACGCCGGGTCGCTCGCGGCGGGCGCGTTGGACGCGTCCTCCGGTCGGGACGCGACGAGGACCTTGGGCGCCACATGCGCATCGGGTGACGCGGGCACGGGTGCGGTCGCAGACACGGGCGCAGCCGCGGCGGCCGGCGCGACAGGCGCGGCCGGCGGCGCGGGCGCCGCAGCCAGGGCCGCCGCCATCTCCGGCGCAACGGCCCCGTCGTCCAGGAACCAGGCCGGCGCGCGGGTGTCGTTCTGGCGGATCCAGGCGAGCAGGTCGCCGGCGATCGCCGGCAGGGAATCGGGCGTGTCGTCGCGCGGGTGACTGGACATCTCAGCGCCCACCGGCGCCGGCTGCCGCCAGCTGCGCGAGCAGCGCGGGCGCCAGCGCGTCCTTCCGCTGCGACCCGCTGCGCCACAGCTCGCCGCCGGGCCCCAGCAGGATCACCTCGTGCGCCACGTCGCCGAAGCCCGAGCCCGCGGCCGCGGGGTTGTTGGCGACGATGAAGTCGAGCCCCTTCGCGCGCAGCTTGCCCATCGCGCGCCCGACAACGTCCTCGGTCTCGAGCGCGAAGCCGACCACCTTGACTCCGCCCGCGCGGTGGCGCGGCACGACCTCACCCAGGATGTCGGGATTGCGGACCATGCGCAGCGACCACTCGTCGCCCAGCACGTCCTTCTTCAGCTTGCCGGCCGCCGGCTCGGCCGGCGTGAAGTCGGCCACCGCGGCGCACATGACCAGCCAGTCGGCGCCCGCGGCCAGCGCGGTGTCGACGGCCTCGGCCATCTGCCGACCGGTTTCCACGTGCACGACGCCGGCCATCCCGCGCGGCACCGGCAGCGCCACCGGCCCGCTCACGAGCGTCACCAGCGCGCCCTCGCGCGCGGCCGCCGCCGCCAGCGCGTAGCCCATGGCGCCGGTGCTGCGGTTGGCGACGAAGCGCACGGGATCGATGGGCTCGCAGGTCGGGCCCGCCGTCACGACGACGCGCCGCCCCTGCCAGGCGCCGCCGCCGGTCGCCACCGGGGCCGCGGCCTCGTCCGGCGCGCGCGTCGGCAACCCGGCCGCCACCTCGCGCACCACCGCGAGGATCTCCTCCGGCTCGGCCATGCGCCCTTCGTCGCTGGTGCCGCAGGCCAGGAAGCCCTCGCCCGGCCCCACGAAGCGCACACCGCGCCCGAGCAACGTCTCGCGCACCGCGCGCGTGGCCGCATGCCGCCACATGTTGTCGTTCATCGCCGGCGCCATCACGACCGGGCCGGGGAACGCGAGCAGCAGCGTCGAGACCATGTTGTCGGCCAGCCCGCCGGCCGCCTTGGCCATCGTGTTGGCCGTCGCCGGCGCCACCACCGCGATGTCGGCCCAGCGCGCGTACTGGATGTGGTCCAGCGCCGCGGTGCCGCGCTCGCCCCACAGGTCGATTGCCACAGGCGCGCCGGTCAGCACCTCGAACGTCATCGGGCTGACGAAGCGCGTCGCCGCGTCGGTCATCGCGCAGCGCACGGAAAAGCCCGCCTGCACGAGCAGGCGGGCCAGGTAGCAACTCTTGTAGGCGGCGATGCCGCCGGTGACCAGCAGCAGGATGCGCGGGCTGGTGCCGGGCGCGCCGGCCATGGCCTAGACCTCGACCTCGGTTTCCTTCTCCAGGCGGGCCAGGCGGGCGCGTTCCTTGGTGTCGAAGTGCTCGACCTTGCCGTCCATCAGCCGCTGCACGGCCAGCGTCGTGATCTTGCCCGGCAGCGCCACGTTGAACATGCGGGCGCGCTCGTTCAGGCGACGGGCTTCCATGGCGGCCACCTTGATGGCGGCGAACTTGTTCGGAATGATGGCAGTGACCTTCTGGCGCGGAATGTAGGTCATGTACCTATCCTCACGGCTGGGGGCTGGCTTGCCGACACGACGGCGTTGCCCACGGTTCCCTGGGCTGCTGGCAAGCGTCCCAAGATAGCCGATGGTGGCGGTTTGGCAAGGACTGCCTGCGGCAAGCAGGGCCACAGCCGAAGCCAAGGTGATTTATTTCAATGATTTATATCGATTTCGACCCCGCCCCGCCGCAGGGCCCGCTGCAGCCCCGGGGCTCGGTCCCGCGCTCCAAAGCCCTAGCGGGAGATCCCCATCAACTGCAGCGCCAGCGCAGGTTGCCGGCTGGCCTGCGTCACCATCGCGACGGCCATCTGCTGCAGGATCTGCGCGCTCGTCAGCTCGCTCATCTCGGCGGCGTAGTCCACGTCCCGGATGCGGCTGTCGGCCGCCGACAGGTTCTCCTGCTGGATGCCCATCATGCGGATCGCCGACTCCAGCCGGCTCTGGGTGGCGCCGAATCCCGCGCGCCCGGCGCTGACCAGGCGCAGGGCGGTCTCGATGGCGTCCAGCGGCTGCACCGCCCACGAGGCCGGGTTGCCCGACAGCGTCACGTGGTCCAGCCCCAGCCCGGCCGCCGTGTACGAACTGCCCAGCGCGACGTCGATCTGCGAGCCCGGTTCCGAGCCGGTCCCCACCTGGATGCCCGCGTTGCCGCCCGAGCCGTCCAGCAGGTATCGCCCGTTGAACTCGGTCGTCTGCGCGATGCGGTCGATCTCCTCGACCAGCGCCCCGAACTCCTGGTTGAGGTAGCCGCGCTGCTCGTTCGAGACCGTGCCGGTCATCGCCTGCTGGGCCAGCTCGCGCAGCCTGACGATGAGGTCGGATGTCGCGCCCAGCGCCCCCTCGCCGATCTGGGCCATCGAGATGCCGTCACCCGCATTGCGGATGCCGACGTCGAGCGCGCGGATCTTCGCGCGCAGCTTCTCGGACATGGCGAAACCTGCGGGATCATCGGCGGACCGGTTGATGCGCAGGCCGCTGCTCAGCCGCTCGATCGAGCGGTTCACGCGCGCCGTCGCATTGGCGAGGTGACGCATGGCGGTCATCGCCGCCACATTGGTCCCGATGCGTATGCCCACCCTGCCGGTTCCTTCCATTGCCGACGCCGCCCCCCGGGGGAGCGGGCGGGGATCCATTCCCGCACCGTCGTTTTCGGCAGGAAAGCCCGGGAACTTGAGGCGGCCACCGCACCCGGCCTTCGCCCTCAACCGGCGCCGGGCCCCTTCCGGGGGTCGTCGGCCAGCATGAGCAGCACCAGCAGGCAGCCACACAGGACGAGGTCGCCCCCGGCCTGGATCAACTCGGCCCGTTCGTAGGGTGACCCCGACCGGCTGACCAGCGACGCCAGCACGAAGAGCCCGTCCCACAGGCCCGACACCACCGCCACCGCGCCGGCCAGCCAATAGCCCCAGCGTCGCCGCTCGATCAGGCCGTAGCAGGCGATCAGGGCCAGCCCCGCCAGCACGATGCCGCCGACGCGCAGCGACACCAACAACACCACGGCATGGGCGCCGCACACGAAGGGCAGGCCCCAGCGGGCGCGCTCGGCCTGCGTCGGGGGTCGACGGGTGGCGGGCTGTTCCATCTCCGGCATCCTGGCGGCATCATCGATCGTGGCACACCGCATGAGGCGCGCGACGGCGCCCCGTCCTGCAGGTAACAGCGTCAGCGGGGAGGAAAACCGGCAAGCGCCGGCATGCGGGCTCAGGCCAGGGGCGGCACGCCGCGCGCGCGGCAGCCCTCGGCGGCCAGGATGGCGGCCAGGCGGTCCACGGCGGCCTCGACGGTGTCGTTGGTGACCCAGTAGCGGTAGCGCGGGGCGAACCCGACCTCGTGGCGCGCGTTGCGCAGCCGGGTGGCGATGGCCTCCTCGGACTCGGTGCCGCGGGCGCGCAGCCGGCGCTCGAGCTCGTCCCACGACGGCGGGAACAGGAACACCGACACCAGCTCGTCGCCGAACTGCCCCAGCACGTTCACGCCGCCCTGCACGTCGATGTCCAGCACGGGGATCTTGCCGGCCGCCTCCATCTCCGCCAGGCGCGAGCGTCGCGTGCCGTAGCGGTGCAGGTGCACGGGCGCCCACTCGACGAAGGCGTCGGCGGCGACCAGGCGGTCGAACGCGGCATCGTCGACGAAGTCGTACTCCCGCCCGTCGACCTCGCCGGGGCGGATGGGCCGCGTGGTCGACGACACCGAGAACGCCAGGCGCGGGTCGCGCCCGAGCAGCGTGTTGATGACGGTGCCCTTGCCCGCGCCCGAAGGCCCCGTGACCAGCAGGATCATGCCGCCACCCCCGCCTACTCCAGGTTCTGGATCTGCTCGCGCAGCGACTCGACCTCGTCCTTCATCACGATCACGGCCTGCGTGATGTCCATCAGGTTGGTCTTGCTGCCCATCGTGTTGACCTCGCGGTGCATCTCCTGCAGCAGGAAGTTGATCCGCTTGGCCACCTGGCCGCCCTCGGTGAAGGCGGCGCGGAAGTGCTCGATGTGGATGCCCAGCCGCTCGCATTCCTCGTTGATGTTCGAGCGGTCGGCCAGCAGCGCCACCTCCTGGGCCATGCGCTGCGGCTCGAGGGGCTCGCTGAGCAGCTTGGCCAGCCGCTCGTTCAGCTTGCGCTGGATCTCGACCGCCGCCTGCGGCGCCAACAGCCGCACCTCGCCCAGCTTCTGCTCGACGATGTCCAGGCGGCCATTCATCTCGCGCACCAGCGCGGCGCCCTCCTGCTTCTTCATCTCCAGCAGCCCGCGCGCCGCGCCCGCCAGCGCGGCCATCAGCGCGCCGCGCACGTGCTCGGGGTCCAGCTCGGGATCCTCGACGCGGAACAACTCGGGCAGCTGCAGCAGGTGCGCCAGCGTCACCGGCTCGGCCGGGCGGCCGGTGGCCTTCGCCAGCTCGTTCGCCGCCGTCTGCACCATGCGGATGCCCTGCGCCAGGCGCTCGGGGTCGGCGCCCGAGGCGACCTCGCCGCGCGCCAGCTCGACCTGCACGCTCACCGACACGCGCCCGCGGGCGATGTTGTCCTTCAGGAAGTTGCGGACGTCCAGCTCGTAGGCCGCCAGCAGCGACGGCAGCTTCAGGCTGACGTCCAGGAAGCGGTGGTTCACCGACCGGAACTCCGCCGTGATGGTGACGGGGCCCGCCGTGCCCTCGCCCGTGCCGAAACCGGTCATGCTCAACATGTCCACCGCGCGACCTCCGCCGGCTGCCGTTGTGTCCGTGATCCTCGCCGCGAAGTGTAGGCCAGCGGCCCGTCCCGGGCAAGACGGGGTTGGCCCGCGCGCCGCCGGGGGAACCAGTGGCGCCCTCCCGGCGTAGGATGCTAACATGCCCCTGCGCGAACCGGCCGCCGGTCGTGAGGAACGGATGCCCCCCGAAAGGATGCCGAGATGAGCCGAGGACGCCTTTTCACGATGGCCGCGCTGGTCCTGCTGCTGGCCGCCCCCGCCTTCGCCCAGTCCTACTACGACCAGCACGAGACGCCCTACCCGATCGGCGTGCGCGTCGGCTACACCAGCTGGGAGAGCATGCGCCAGATGCACTTCGGCGCGGATATGAAGCTGGGCGAGCTGATGGAGAACATCTCGTTCACGCCGGGCTTCGAGGTGGGCGTCGGCGACGACGTCACCGTGCTGGCCCTCAACGGCGACGTGACGTGGAACTTCAGCGAGATGGTCAACGCCCCCTGGGGCCTGTACGGCGGCGGTGCGCTGTCGCTGATCCGCGCCGACCTGGCCGGCCCCGACAACGTCTCGGGCGATGCCGACACCAAGCTGGGCCTCAGCGCCCTGGGCGGCCTGACCCGCCGCTTCGACAACGGCCACGATGCCATGCTCGAGTTGCGCGTGGGCCTGCTCGACAGCCCCGGCTGGAAGCTGACCCTCGGCTACAGCCTCTTCTAGCGATGGGCGCGCCGGGCGCCTTCACGGATGCCGCCGCGCTGGCCGCCAGGCTGGCGCGGTGGCGCGTCTGTTACGGCGACCGCCCCCTGCACCGCGCCGTCGCCGGCGACCGCTGGGTGCGCCTGCACCTCGAAGGCGACGAGCGCTTCTGCCTGCTGCTGACGACCATCCCCGGCGCCACGCTGCTGGCCGGCGTCACCGGCCGCCTGCCCGCCGCGCTGGGCACCGCCCTGCCGGCCGACCGCGACCATCCGCTGCCCGGGATCCTGCAGGGCGCCACCCTGACCGGCCTGGCCGCCCTGCCGGGCGAGCGCGTGGCCTGCCTGCGCCTGGCGCGCCCCGACGGCTCGCCGATGCACCTGCTGCACCAGCTCTTCGGCTCGCCCGGCAACACCGTGCTGCTGGACGGCGGCGGCCGCTGCCTGTGGGCCCAGCGCCGCCCGCCGCACGCACTGCTGGCCGCGCCGCCCGAGCGGGCCCTGTACGCGGAGGCGGCGTCCATCCCTCCCGACGACGGCGCACAGGACGATACCGACGCCGCGCTCGCCCACCTGGCCGGCGTCCTGGCCGACGAGGCCCGCGCCCGCCTGCAAGCCGGGCTGGGCAGGCAACTGCGCGCAGCCGAGAAGCTCTGCGACCACCGGCAACGCGACCTGGCCGGCGCCGGCACGGGCGACGAACACCGCCGCCGCGCCGAGGCGCTCGCCGCCCACCTGCACGAACTGAAGCCCGGCGCCTCGCGCTGCGAGGTGCCCGACCTGCGCGACGGCACGCCGCTGGTGATCGAGCTGGATCCCGCGCGCAATGCCGCCGCCAACCTGGACGCCCTGTTCCACCGCGCCCGCAAGGCCGAGCGCGGGCGCGAGGTGATCGCGGCGAACCTCGCGCGCGCCCAGGCCGAGGCGCAGGCGCTGCGCGAC
>CAINDZ010000607.1 GCA_903847545.1 uncultured bacterium
AGGCAACTGGGAGGCTTCTAAAATCAATTGAATTGATAATTCGTCAGCCAACTCGGCATTCTCCAGTGGGAGCATTTGTGTCCGCACACCTCCGGCATCGCCAGCCTGAATTCATTCCGAACTGGAAGGAAGAGCGGCGGATTATTGCCGACACCATCCGGAACCACGGTTCACCCGGGCAGAAACTCACGATACTGGAGGCAGGATGCGGACTCAGCTGGGGCCTCGATCTCGGAGATCGCGAGTTCACGCTCACTGGAATTGATATCGACCAGCCCGCTCTCGATCAACGATTGCACGTGAAGAAAGACCTCGACCGGGCGATTTGCGGTGATTTGCGCACCGTGCACCTCGAAGATGGAACGTACGACGTCATCTTTAATTCCTATGTCATGGAGCACATTCAAGGTGCCCGCGATGTCCTGCTGCGGTTCGAACGCTGGCTCAAGCCCGGCGGGATCATGATCCTTATCATCCCGAACAGGGATTCGGTCTGGGGATTCCTGATCAGGATGACTCCGTTTTGGTTCCACATCTTCTTCAAGCGATATGTGCTCCGCGACCGCAAAGCAGGTTCGCCCGGCTATGGTCCGTTCCGAACGTACTACGACAAGGTCGTTTCGCGGCGAGGCATCCATGAATTCTGCGAAGAGCGGGGTTTGGTGCTCAAGGCGGAATATTCCGTGGGCAATGGCCGAAAGATCTGGACGCCGGCCGTACGCGCCGTGCTCTCTTTCGTCACCGTTGTGATCAGCATTGCTTCGTTCGGCACACTCGCGCGGGGTCAAGCGAACCTGATGTACATCATTGAACGTCCGCTGGATCGAGGTTAGCGAAATCCATGGAGGCTCGGCGGCCTGCCTGGAGGGCGACGGGCGATTGATGCCCCATTCGATGCGAACCATCAATGGCCACGCTTGGCCACCCGTCTCCGGTTGCATGTTCTTCCAGACCTGTGGTCTGGGTCGGCAAGCAACGGCGTTCGGCAAGACCGAATCTTCGTCCGTGCGCCGTACTCCTTGCCCGTGCTAATTTGCGCGCGGCGCCGCGGCGCGCCGCGAAATACTTCGCTAGCCAAGGACCAGACCCATGCGCGTCATCCTCGTCGTCGAGCGCTGCCACCTGTTCCCCGGCCTCAGCCCCCAGGGCTTCCTGCCGCCGGGCGCGATCAACCTCGACCTGGTCGACGGCCGCCTGTTCTTCGCCGAGCGCGACTACATGGAGCAGTGCTCGCACTTCAAGCAGGTGATCCCCTACCTGGTCCTGACGCGCGGCGAGGGCGCGGACCAGCGCGTGCTGTGCTACCAGCGCCGCAGCAAGCACACCGAGCAGCGGCTCGGCGGGCTGTGGTCGGTGGGCTTCGGGGGACACATCGAGCCCGAGGACGGGGCGGCCCCCGCCCGCGAGCGCCGCGCAGCCCCGCTGCTGCAGGCGACGGCCCTGCGCGAGATGCAGGAGGAGACGGGCCTGGAGCCGGGCGCCGGCGCGCTGGAGCTGGTCGGCTACATCAATGCCGACGCGCAGGACGTCTCGAGCGTCCATTTCGGGGTCGTCTACCGGGTGCGCCTCGACGCCTTGCCGGGCACCGATGCGCAGTTGATCGAGCGGGTCAGCGCCCAGGCCGAGCCGCACCAGGCGCGCTGGATCGGCGCCGACGCGCTGCCCGCCATGACCCCCACGGGTGCCGGCCCCGACGGTGGATCCTTCGAGGATTGGTCGCAGCTGGCCATCGCCGGCCTGTTCAGGTCGTGAGACATGACGAAAACACGACCTGCAAGGTGTGAATAAGTCAAATCAACACATATTGACTATTGAGATTTGATCCCCAAGCTGCTAATCTCACCGGACGGAACGGTTCACCGCCGGTGATCGTCCCGTCATCGCCACGGACAGGTCCTGCAGGTTGGTGTCTCCCCGGGGGAGCGCCACCCCAGGCCGTCTCGCCCCGGCCTTGGTGCCGCTAATCCGGAGGAATCCACGATGAAGAAGTTCGTAACGCTGCTTCTGGTCAGCCTGTTCGCGTCCGTCGCCTTCGCCGGCATCGACCCCGGCACCGACTCGTTCGGCGTGTACTTCGACACCGCCGGCAACACGAACACCTACGCGACTGGCCCGTTCACCCCGTTCAACGCGTACCTGATCCTGGCCAACCCGGCCGGCCCGACGAACGGCTTCGAGTGCACGGTCACCCCGTCGGGTGCGGCGTTCTTCGCGCTGTCGACGACCCTCGGTGGCGCCGGCGCGCTGGACGTCGATTCCTCGACCAACGGCTTCGCCGTGGGCGCTGCCTCGGACTACCCGATCGTCAACGGCGGCATCGTGCTGGTCACCTGGCAGATGATGGTCACCGCGCCGGCGCCGGCGCTCGAGTTCCGCATCAACAAGGCGACCATTCCGTCGATGACCGGCGGCCTCCCGGTCGTCACCGGCAACGGCATCCTGCGTCGCTGCGGCATCAGCTCCGGTTCGGTCACCGCGCCCGTGGCGTACGTGAACAGCCCGAGCCAGCCGGTGCCCGCGGAAGTCAGCAGCTTCGGCACCGTCAAGAGCCTGTTCCGCTAGTCGGCCACGCCGACCCGGAACATCGACGCGGGGTCCTGCCCCAGTGTCGGCGAGCCGCCCCTCCGGGGGCGGCTCGCTTCGTCCAAGCCGGGCGCCGGAAAGACGCCCCGCATCGTCCGGCATTGACAACACGCCATCAAAACGGCGGTTTAGTTGGCGAATTCCGGATTTTGTTTCCATTTGGGGTATTGACCTCGGATCGGGAAAATCCGTAGTTTGGGGATCACGGCACGGGGGTTCGTCAAGAACCGCCTGCTTTTGTATCGGGTCAAGCGGACCCGGGGATCGCCGAAAAGGGCGCGTGGCGTCCCACCAGCGGGGCCCGTGTCATGGACGCCCAGTCGCGCATCGCCTGCCACTTGCACGAGTGGGACATGGCCCGCGACCCGACGCGGCCCGGATTCGTGGCGCCATCGTCCGGGCATTGCACGCCGGTGGCTTCGTCGATGTGATCGTGCGCAAGGACCACCAGTTCATCGTGACGGCAACGAGGAGCCGGCGGTGACGCGAAGTTTCGTGAACCTGGGAGTGAGCCCGTGAAGCCTGGACCATTTCGCGTCGCCCTGACCTATGACGTCGAGCGGAACTCGCCTCCTTTCGTCAAGTCCACGGGAAAGGTCTATTCGGGCATGGAAGTGATGCCCGAGGTGCTGCAGACCATGAAGGCGCAAGGCGCGCCCGGGACGTGGTACATCGCCCACGATGTCGATCCCGAGAACCAGATCGCCCTGCGATTCCCCGAGATCACCGCCGACATGGCCGGCCAGGGCGAGGTCGGCACACATGTGCACTTCCGCGAATACCAGAAGGTGCGCACCGACGTTGCGTTCGTGACCGCTTCGGTCAGCGCCGCCACCGAGTGCCTGCGTTCGGAGGGCTACCCGGCGAAGAGCTTCCGCGGCGGCAACCTGTACATGAGCCCGGTGCTCCTGGATCACCTCGAGGACCTGGGGTACGAAACCGACAGTTCCGTGCTGCCCGGCCACCGGGTCACCATGAACGACGGGTTGCGAGTCGACCACACCGAACGGCGTTCGTGCGAGCCCTACTACCCCAAGAAGAGCCAGCCCTGGTCGGCAGGCGGCAAGGGCATCCTCGAGATTCCCCTGTCGGCCTTCCCCCTGCTCAGCTTCGCCACGCCGTTCTTCAGCGTCCTGATCAACTACCTGGTTCTGATCAGCAACCTGGTGCTCCTGGACCCGGAGCTGGCGATCGAGCGCATGCAGCGCATCCGGAACAAGTGGCCGACCGAGAACGCCGTCATCGTCCTTTCGGCGCATCCCCACGACTTCCTGGCGGACAGCATCTCGACGGAGGCCAAGCTGGAGAACTTCGAGGCGTTCCTCAAGGCGGTCAACCGCATACCGGGTGCGAGCTTCGCGACGGCAGCCGACATCCGGTCGGGGTGGGTCGGACCGGACCAGGCCAACCGGGATCCACGGGATCGAGCCCCACTCAAACTCACGACAGGTGACCTCCGGAAGGCGAAGCAGCTGTTGCGTCGACCAGTCAGGATGCCACACACCTCGTCCGTCTAGGCGGTCTGCGGCCGCCTGGACGCGACGATCTCGATCACCATCGCCGCCCCCCGGTGCCCCACGCCCTCGCCCAGTTCCACCTCGCGCTCGAGCGCATGCTCGAGGTCCAGGGCCGCGAACTGCGCCTTCAGTTCCGCGAGGTCATGCAGCCAGTCCAGCCGCGGCGGCCCACCCGAGGGACGTCCCAGCTGCGCCTTGCTGAAGGAATTGAGGATGACCCGACCACCCGGTGCCAGGGCCGCGACTGCGCGCGCGTGCATGGCCGCGGCATCGTCCGGCGCCAGGTGCGCGAAGCAGAGCACGATGAGGTCCCACGGCCGGCCTTCCCACGGGTCGACCGCCCAGTCGTCGGCCAGCACGTCGGCGCAGCGGTACTCCAGCGTGACGCCCCGGCGCTGCGCCAGCTCCAGCGCCTTGCGCCGGCCCACGGCGCTGCTGTCGACCGCCAGCACGCGGTGGCCCAGCCCGGCGGCGTGGACGGCGTTGCGCCCCTCGCCCTCGGCCAGGAACAGCGCCGTGCCGGGGGGCAGCCCGGTCAGCCGGGACGCCAGGAAGGCGTTGGGCTCCTCGCCGTAGAAGAAGCGGGGGTGGTCGTAGCGTTCGTCCCAGCGGTTTGGCGGTTGCCCGGTCATGGTTCCTCCGAAAGCCCCCTGAATCGAAAGGTGCTGGAATTGCCTGTTGGGGGGTGTTAATGTGCTGACAACTCTGGCCGGGGCGCTCCTGATTCGTCCCCGGGAGGCCCCTCACCCTGCAAGGAGTCGGCTCTCATGATCAACAAAATCGGTATCGTCGGCGGCGGCAACATCGGCGGCGTCCTGGCTGCCGAGATCGTCTCGCGGCGCCTGGCGCGCAATGTCGCCCTGGTCGACGTCAAGGGCCCGGACATGGCCGCGGGCAAGTGCCTGGACATCGCCGAGGCGATGCCGGTCTACGGCAGCGACGTGAACATCGTCGGCGCCAAGACCTACGACATCCTTGCAGGCTGCGATTTCGTGATCAACACCGCCGGCGTGCCGCGCACAATGCGCCCGGACGGCACCTACCCGTCACGCGACGAGCTGCTGGCCATCAACCTGAAGATCACCGACCAGGTGGCCGACGGCATCAACAAGTACGCGCCGGGCGCGTTCATCATCTCGATCGCCAACCCGCTCGACGCCATCGTCTACCGCCTGTACAAGAAGATCAACAAGTGCAACCCGAAGCGGATCATGGGCATGGCCGGCGTGCTGGATTCGGCGCGCTACAAGTACTTCGTGGCCGAGGCCGCGGGCGTGTCGGTCGAGAACATCGAGGCGGTCGTGCTGGGCGGCCACGGCGACACGATGGTGCCCATCCGCAGCGCGTGCCGCGTGTACGGCCTGCCGGTCGAGCAGTTCGTGCCGGCCAAGAAGCTGGACGCCATCGAGGACCGCACGCGCAACGCGGGCGGCGAGGTCGTCAAGCTGCTGGGCTCGGGCTCCGCGTTCGTCAGCCCGGCCATCAGCGCGCTGGAGATGGTCGAGGCCATCGCCTTCGACAAGAAGAAGATCGTGCCGGTGTGCGCGCTGCTGCAGGGCGAGTACTCGGTCAAGGGCCTCTTCGTCGGCGTGCCCTGCGTGCTGGGCAAGGACGGCATCGAGAAGATCATCAAGATCAAGCTGACGTCCGAGGAGTCGGCGGCGCTCAAGAAGTCGGTCGCCGCGGTCAAGAAGACCTGCGCCGAGGTCGACGCCGCGAAGTAGCGCTTCATCACGATTCGATCACGAAGCGCCGGGGTCGCAGGGCCCCGGCGCTTTCGTGCGCCTTGAGGTCGCCCCCGCCGATCCTGTACAATCAAGCCTTCGCACCTGCCCACCCGAGACATGGGAGTCGCCCGCATGCGCCGCCTGATGTACATCCTGCTGGTCGCCGCGTGCCTGGCCGCCGCGCCGCACGCCTTCGCCGCCGAGCCGCACCATGACCTGCTGCGCGTGCCGCTGACCGACCCCGCCGCGTGGGCCTACCTGAACCTGCACCGCAACGAGCTGGACGTGGTCCACGTCAAGCCCGGGGCCGAGGCCCACATCGCGGCCAAGCCCGGCGACGAGGCGCTGCTGCGGGCGGCGGGCCTGGCGCCCGAGGTGCTGCAGCGCGACATGGAGGTCGCCAACGCCTACGCCGACAAGGGCTCGGGCTTCAGCATCTACCACACGTACAGCGAGAGCATCGCCTTCATGGACAGCCTGCGCACGCGGTTCCCGACGCTGGTGAGCGCCGGCTGGTCCATCGGCACCACCTACCAGGGCCGCGCCATCTGGGCCTACCGCGTCTCGGACAACGCCGATGTCGACGAGGGCGAGCCCGAGGTGCTCATCGACGGCACGCACCACGCGCGCGAGATCATGGCCGCCGAGTTCCCCATCATGTTCGCCGAGTACCTGCTGACGCACTACGCCACCGACCCGGCCATCAAGTGGCTGGTGGACAACCGCGAGCTGTACCTGGTGCCCATCGTCAATCCCGACGGCTTCGTCTACAACGAGACGACGAACCCGACCGGCGGCGGGATGTGGCGCAAGAACCGCTCGCCGCAGGCGGGCGGCCAGTACGGCGTCGACCTGAACCGGAACTACCCCGTCCAGTGGGGCTACGACGACGTGGGCAGCAGCGGGCTGCCGGCCGACATCACCTACCGCGGGCCATCGGCGGCGAGCGAGCTCGAGACGCAGGCGATGATCAACTTCGCCAACGCGCACGAGTTCATCACGCACGACTCGGTCCACACGTACTCGGGCCTGACGCTCTACCCGTGGGGCTACGCCACCACGCCCACGGCCGACGATGCCGTCTTCGCGAAGATCGCCACCGAGATGACGCGGTACAACGGCTACACGGCGGGACAGCCCGGGAACGTGCTCTACACCGTCAACGGCGGCATCTTCGACACGTTCTACGGCGACACCAGCGGCCACCCCGCCATCTACAGCATGTCGAACGAGATCGGCACCTACGGCTTCTGGCCGCCCGACGCCAACCGCGCCATCGAGTTCCAGGACAACCTCCAGGCGCACCTCTACCTGATGCAGATCGCGGGCCCGTACGTCGCCGCACACACGCCGGTGGTCACGGCGGCCGCCAAGGCCATCCTGCCGGGACAGGCCGGCACCCTCAGCTTCTCGGTCGAGAACCAGTCCGTGGTCGCCAGCGCGCTGGGCGTCTCGGTCACCGTCGCGACCAACGACCCGTGGCTGCAGTTCCAGGCCGCGGACCGCGCCATCGGCAGCCTGGCGTCGCTGGCGACGGCGACGATCGCCGGCAACCCGATCCCGTTCACGATCGACGCGGCCTGCCCCGGCGGGCACGTCGTGTCCTACACCGTGACCGTGCACTCGGGCGCGGACGACCTGGCGTTCCCCTTCGCCTTCATGGTGGGCTCGGCGCCCCTCGTCTTCTCCGACACGTTCGAGGCCGGCACCGGCAACTGGTCGCCCAGCGGCGCCTGGGCGTCGACCACGGCGCAGTCGCACTCGCCGACGCGCTCGCTGACCGACTCGCCGGGCGCCAACTACACGAACAACGTCACGTCGTCGATGCTGCTGACCGGGACGCGCCAGGCGACCAAGCTGCGCTTCTGGCATCGCTACGCGACCGAGTCGGGCTACGACTTCGGCAAGGTGCAGGTCTCGGCGAACGGCGGCGCCTGGACGACGCTGGCCCAGTACAGCGGCTCCCTGTCGACGTGGACGCAGGTGACCATCGACCTGAGCGCCTACTCGGGGCAGAGCCTGGCGCTCCGCTTCCAGTTCACGTCCGACTCGTCGGTGGTGGGCGACGGCTGGTACATCGACGACGTCGAACTGGAGGGCGCCTCGACCTTTGCGATGGCCAAGCCCGTCGCGATCAGCCCGCTCGGCGGCGCGGTCACCGGCGCGCAGCCCGAACTGGTCGTGAGCAACAGCGCCCTGGCCGCCGGCACCCCCGTCTATGGCTTCCGCGTCTACCGCGATGCGGGCTGCTCGGACCTGGCCGCCTCCGCGGACAACGTCGCGCAGGGCGCCGGCCAGACCGCCTGGACCGCGCCCGC
>CAINDZ010000608.1 GCA_903847545.1 uncultured bacterium
CACTACCTGGCTGCGGTCGGGCAGCGGGTCGAGGTGAAGGTGGCCGTCACCGACGGCAACAAGCGGTTGCGCGGCACGCTGCTGGAAGTGGGCGCGACCTCCGTGACCATCCGGCCGGTGGCCAAGCAGGCCGCCGGCAGTGAGGGCGAGGGCGAGGCGGCGAAGCCGGCCGCGCCCGCGGCCGAGGCGCCCAAGCCGGTGACCATCGGGATGGGCCGGCTGCGCGAGGGCAACCTCGATCCCGAGTTCGATGTGCAGGCGATCATCCACGCGGATCGCCGGCAGAAGAAGGACGCGAAACAGCAGGCGCGCCGGGAACGCCCGGCGAAGCGCAAGGGCCGCCCCAAGAACAGGGACGGCAAGGCCGGCAGCGGCCCGGACAAGCAGGAGAGTTAGCGCATGGACCACAACGTTCTGCAGGCCCTGAACGAGATCGCCAGGGAAAAGAACATCGACAAGGCCATCATCATCGAGTCGCTCGAGGCCGGCCTCCAGTCGGCTGCCCGCAAGAAGCTGGGCGCCGAGGCGAACATCGATGCGAAGGTCGACCCCGTGACCGGGGCGATGTCGGTCGAGATGGTCAAGACGGTGGTCGAGGAAGTCGACGACCCGGACACGGACATCTCGCTCGAAGAGGCGCAGATCGAGTTCGGCGAGGGCGTCGAGCTGGGTGACGAGCTGCGCTGGCCCCTGGAGGTCGACGAGTTCGGCCGCAACGCCATCCTGGTCGCCAAGCAGATCCTGGTGCAGAAGGTCCGCGAGGCCGAGCGCGCCCAGATCTACGAGGAGTACAAGGACCGGGTCAACGAGATCATCGTGGGCACCGTGCAGCAGGTCGACCGCGGCAACGTGCTGGTCAACCTGGGCCGCACCGAGGCCATGATGCCGTTCCGCGAGCAGATCCGCGGCGAGAAGCTGCACCAGGGCAAGACGGTGCGCTGCTTCATCATCGAGGTGCTGGACAACGCCAAGGGTCCGCAGGTCATCCTCTCGCGCAGCCATCCGGGCTTCCTGAAGGCGCTGTTCGAGCAGGAAGTGCCCGAGATCCAGGAGAAGATCGTCGAGATCAAGGCCGTGGCGCGCGAGCCGGGAACCCGCTCGAAGATCGCCGTGGTCAGCAACGACGACCGCGTCGACCCGGTGGGCAGCTGCGTCGGCATGAAGGGCAGCCGCGTGCAGGCCGTCACGCGCGAGCTGTCGGGCGAGCGCGTGGACATCGTGCCCTGGAGCGCCGAGCCCAGCCTGATGATCGCCCGCGCCCTGAGCCCGGCCATCGTCAGCCACATCGAGCTGCACCGCGACCGCAACGAGGCCACGGTCATCGTCGGCGACGACCAGCTCAGCAAGGCGATCGGCAAGGAGGGCAAGAACGTCCGCCTGGCCGCCAAGCTGACCGAGTGGAAGATCGACCTGGTGTCGGCGCGCGAGTACGGCATCCGCCAGCGCGTGATCGACGAGATGTCGATGAAGCTGGGCGAGATGGACGGCATCACGCCGGAGATCCTGGTGGTGCTCGAGGCCGTGGGCATCGACACCATCGACGCCCTGGCCGACATCCCGTACGCCACCCTGGTCGAGCTGCCGGGCATGGACGACGACCTGGCCGAGACGCTGCAGACGACGGCGCAGATGACGTCGGACCAGCTGAAGGTCATGATCGACAAGACCATCGCCGAGGAGCTGGCCAAGGAGGCCGAGGCCGAGAAGCCGCTCTTCGACGAGTCGGCCCTGGAAGAGGGCATGGAGTCCGACGAGACGCTGGCCGCGTTCGAGCAGGGCGATGTGCCCATGCCGGCGGGCGAGCTGTTCAAGGACCTGCCGAAGACCGAGGCCGAAGAGGAAGAGCCCAAGGTCAACCCGTTCGCGAACACCGAACTGGACGACTAGTTGGACAAGGACGCCGCCGCGGGTCCGCGCGACCCCTCGAAGCTGCTGGCGCTGCTGGGCCTGGCCCGGCGCGCGGGCAAGCTGGCCGTGGGCTGGAGCGCGGTGGAGCAGTCGGTGCACCGGAACGAAAAGCCGCTGGTGATCCTGGCGGTCGACATGGGGGCGGGCCAGCGCGCGCGGGCGCTGCGGTGGGAGCCGGTCCGGGGCTTCGTGACCGACATGGTCACGTGCGCGGACCTGGCCGAGCACCTCGGGCGCGAGAAGCTCTCGGT
This sequence comes from uncultured bacterium, assembly GCA_903847545.1. GTDB lineage: Bacteria > Krumholzibacteriota > Krumholzibacteriia > LZORAL124-64-63 > LZORAL124-64-63 > CAINDZ01. Next base: position 2,160 of record CAINDZ010000608.1, read on the forward strand.
CGTGAGCGTGTGTGATCCGGGTTTCGTCGACGGGATCCGGAAACTGGGGTGACGTCAGGGCGCCGGGCCGCTTGGGCCGGGCGCGACGGGCATCCCGCTGTCGGAGGTTGTGCGAGTTGGTTAGGAAGCTGCGCGTCTACGAGCTGGGTCGCCATTACGGCGTCGACAGCAAGCAGATCATGGACCTGCTCCTGAAGATGAAGGTGCAGGCCAAGAGCCACATGAGCGTGATCGAGGACGAGGACGTGGACAAGGTCCACGCCATCTTCCAGCGCAAGCGCGAGCTTGCGCGCGAGAACTACGCGCGCTCGCACGGGCTCAACCCCGACCAGCTCAAGAACGTCGCGGCGCTCAAGCCGCTCGAGAAGCCCGTCCCCATGGACGAGCCCGAGCCCGAGCCGAAGGTCGCCAAGAAGAAGGTGACCAAGAAGAAGGTCGCTGCGAAGCCGACCGTCCTGGTCATCAAGAAGGCCGGCCAGGCCACCGCCGTGTCCAAGCGCGCGCAGGCCGAGAAGGACGCCATCGAGCAGGCCAAGGCCGCCGAGGCCGCCAAGCGCCGCGAGGCGGACGAGAAGCGCGAGGCCGACCTGGCCGCCAAGCGCGAGGAGCACGCCGCCGCCCGCCAGGTGAAGGCGCGCCTGGTCAAGAAGGCCGACCTGCCGAAGCACGAGGAGCCGGCGCCGGTCGTCGAGCCCGTCGTCGAGGCGCCGGTCGTCGAGGCCGAGCCGGTCGAGGTCGCGCCGGTCGAGGCGACCGAGGTCGAGACGCCCGCGGCCCCCGTGGCCGAGGGCGAGGCCGTGGTCGAGACCCCGGCCGCTGCAGCGCCCGCGGCGCCCGCCAAGCCGGCGGGCCCGGCCGCCCCGGCCGATCCCCTGGCCGCCTTGGGCACGAAGAAGAACGACGGCTTCAAGGTCGGCGACATCATCCGCCCGGCCCCGAAGCCGCGCGCGGACGGCACCACGCCCGGCGCCGCCGGCACCGGCGCGGGCACGGGCACGGTCAGCAGCGAGACGGTGCGCGACTCGATCAAGGCGGCCATCGCGCGCCGCCGCGAGGAAGCCGACGCCCGCGAGGCGAACCAGCGCGCCAAGCGCGCCCGCAAGAAGAAGAAGAAGGTCGACGAGGCCGAGGTGCAGCGCGCCGTCAAGCAGACGATGGCGCAGCTCGGCGCCGGCACCGGCAAGAAGAAGCGCCGCAAGGGCGGGGAACAGGAAGACGACGAAGTGGTGGAGACCACCCTGCTGAAGCTGACCGAGTTCATCACCGTGCAGGAGCTGGCCGACAAGCTGCAGGTGCGGGCGCAGGAGCTCATCGGCAAGCTGTTCAGCGTGGGCATCATGGCCACCATCAACCAGCGGCTGGAGAAGAACAGCATCGAGCTGCTGGCGGCCGACTACGACCGCGAGGTCGAGTTCCTCTCCGAGTACGGCGAGGAAGTGCTCGAGGTCGAAGAGGTCAAGGACGAGGACCTGGTCGACCGCCCGCCCGTGGTGACGGTCATGGGCCACGTCGACCACGGCAAGACGTCGCTGCTGGACCGCATCCGCAACACGAACGTGATCGCGGGCGAGGCCGGCGGCATCACGCAGCACATCGGCGCCTACACCGTGGCGACCGAGAAGGGCCCGATCACCTTCCTGGACACCCCGGGTCACGCGGCGTTCACCGCCATGCGCGCCCGCGGCGCCCAGGTGACGGACATCGTCATCCTGATCGTGGCGGCCGACGACCGCGTCATGCCGCAGACGGTCGAGGCCATCTCGCACGCGAAGGCGGCGGGCGTGCCCATGATCGTGGCGATCAACAAGATCGACCTGCCCGGCGCGCGTCCCGACCTGGTGAAGCACGAGCTGCTGCAGCACGGCATCGCGGTCGAGGAGTTCGGCGGCCAGACGATGATCGCCGAGATCTCGGCCAAGAAGGGCATCGGCATCGAGAACCTGCTCGACCTGATCCACCTGCAGGCCGAGGTGCTCGAACTGAAGGCCAGCCCGAAGGGCCCGGCGCGCGGCATCGTGATCGAGGCCAAGAAGGAACAGGGGCGGGGCGTCGTGTTCACCGTGCTGGTGGAGCAGGGCACCCTCAAGATGGGCGACAACTTCCTGGCCGGCATGGTCGACGGCAAGGTGCGCGCCCTGCAGGACGAGCGCGGCAAGACGATGAAGCTCGTCAAGCCCGGCGAGCCCTGCGAGATCCTCGGCGCCTCGGCGGTGCCCGAGGCCGGCGACCGCTTCTACGTGCTCGAGTCCGAGCGCGAGGCCCGCGAGCTGGCGTCCAAGCGCCGCAGCCTGCAGCGCCAGCAGAAGCTGGTGGGCCCGAAGCAGGTCATCGACCTGGACAACCTGGCGGCCCTGATGACCACCGGCGACCTCAAGGAACTGCCGATCATCATCAAGGGCGACGTGGCCGGCTCGGTCGAGGCCCTGGCGGACCAGTTCATGGACCTGAACACGGCCGAGGTGCAGATCCGCATCATGCACAAGGCCGTGGGCGCGGTGTCCGAGTCCGACGTGCTGCTCGCCGCGAACGTGGGGGCCATGATCATCGGCTTCCACCTGCGCCCGGGCGCCGCGATCCAGGACCTGGCCAAGCGCCACAACGTCACGATCGAGGTGTTCGACATCATCTACGAGGCTGTCGACACCCTGAAGAAGGCCATGGCCGGCCTGCTCGGCAGCATCAAGCGCGAGGTCTCGACCGGTCGCGCCCAGGTGCGCGCCGTGTTCCGGATCCCGAAGGTCGGCTCGGTGGCCGGCTCGATGGTGCTGGACGGCGTCATCAAGCGGAACTCGCGCGCGCGGCTGGTGCGCAACGAGATCGTGGTCTTCGAGGGCAAGGTCAACTCGCTCAAGCGCTTCAAGGAAGACGCCAAGGAAGTCGCCACCGGGTACGAGTGCGGTATCGGGCTGGAGAACTTCTACGACATTGAAGAGGGCGACGTTCTGGAGTGCTACGAGATCGAAGAGATCAAGCGCACCGAGTTGTAGTTCGGTGATGGATGCGAACTCGGGCAGGCAGTCCTCGGAGCTTCGCTCCTGCGGATAGCCTGCCCGAATTCGCATCCACCACCGAACTACGCTCGGGTGACTACGCGGGCGCTGCGCAGGCTTGCGCGGTAGTGCACTGAGTTTCGAGCACGGGCAAATACGTGCTGACGGGAGCGTTGAGATGGATCCTTACCGGACAAACAAGATGAC
>CAINDZ010000609.1 GCA_903847545.1 uncultured bacterium
CTGGGCCGGCAGGTAGGCGGTGGCCTCGATCTGGCGCTGGCCACGCGCACCGGTGACGTAGGTCAGGAAGGTGCTGCCCTGCATCGAGCCGCGGCGCGCGCAGGCCAGGTAGGTGTAGCACCACAGCGGGTAGCCGCTGGTAGCCAGCGTGACGTTGTCGGCGCGCACGGCCAGGGTGTCGGGGCGCTTCTGCACGGCCAGGGCGCGGGCCCCGTACGCCGACAGCGGCTTGCGCAGCGGGAACACCGAGATGATGCCCATGGCGCCGCGGTCGGCCAGCGCATAGGCGAGCACCGAATCCTCGTTCGCCAGGAAGTAGGCGCCGGGCTGGGCGCTGGATCCGGCGTTTTGCTGGGCGTATTGCGCGCCGCCCAGCCGCTCGGCGATGGCGTCCCACATGCCGGCGTTGCGGTCGACCGCGTAGAGGCGGCGGCCGGCTTGCGGCGCCGAGAAGGCGCGGGACTGCAGCTCGGCCAGCGTGACCGACGTGTCGGCCGAGGTCGGCTCGGCCACCACCAGCAGGGCGCCCAGGGCGATGGGGTACCAGATGGCGGTGTCGCCGCTCGACTCGCGGAAGGCGTCCTGGTCGGCCTTGCTGGGCGGGCGCGCCAGGAAGACCGCGTCGGCCTTGCCGTCGACCAGGTCCTGCAGCGCCTGCACCGTGGTGCCCGGGCGGGTGTCGATGCGCAGTCGCGGGTAGTTGTCGCTGTAGCGGCGGATCATGGTCTCGGCCAGGATCGGCGCCACGTCGATGCCGCCGATGGTGAGCGTGGAGTCGGCCGCCGCGCCGGTGCTGGAAACGCGATGGGCGAGCAGACCCCAGTCCACTCGCCCACGCAGCATGATGAACATGACGACCGCAGTGACGTAGATCGCGACCCGGATGAGCACCGTCAGGTTGCGCCGACGCGAACGGGGCGCAACGCCGGGGCGTCGCGGCAACACTAGTCGTCTTCCTCGTCGTCCCCCAGCCGCTCCTCGAGGTCGAACGTCTCGACGTTGAGCTGGCGGATCGCCTGGATGTTCAGGTACAGCCTCAGCCCGGCCAGCGCGAAGCCGACCACGAGCAGGAACATCACCAGGCCGAGCGGGCCGCTGCCGCCGGCACGGGCGGGAGCGCCGCCCATCACCGGCACCAGGCGGGCGAACGCCCAGATGATGACGCCCTCGAGCGCCGCCAGGAGCGTCGACTCGAGGATCATGATCGACACCGACTCGCTGCACGCCCGGTGGCGCCAGGCGATGAACTCGAGTGTCGTGTTCTGGAACTTCTTGGCGACCTCGCCCTCGGGGCGGACCACCAGAGCATTCAGGAAGTTCAGCATCTATCCGGCTCCTGCGGTCGACTAGTTGCGCAGCGTGAACTTGATCGGCATGGCCACCCACACGGCGACCGGACGTCCGTCCGTCGTCGCCGGCTGGAAGACCGCGGACATCGCGGCGGCCACGGCGGCGGCGTGCAGGGGCACGGGGCCGTCGGTCACCTTGGTCTTGGAGACCCTGCCGTCCTTGCCCACCAGCACCTGCACCGTCACGACACCCTCGATACCGGCCATGCGGGCCATGTCGGGGTACTCGGGGCGCTTCATGCTGAGGCGGACCGGCAGCACGTTCACCGACTGCTTGAATTCCTGTTCCTTCTGCTGCTGCTCGAAGCCACCTTCGACCTGCAGGCCGCTGAGGTCGCCCAGGTCGGCCTGCGTGGCCGCGGCCAGCGCACTGTTGACTTCCTGCACCGTCATGATCGTCTGGTCCGGGTTCACCATGTCGTCGGGCACCGGTTCGGGCACGGCGATCTGGGGCGGGGCCATGGCGACCTGCGTGGCCACCTGGACCTGCGACTCCGAAGCACGATTGATCGACGGCGGCACGCCGAGCTCCGTGTAACGGACGATGGTCACCTCGCGGTCGCCCACTTCCTCGGGCGAACGGTGCAGCGTCCACTGCCAGAAGGCGAAGCACGCCAGGCCGAACCCGACGGCCACGCCGGCGCTGATGACCATGTGCCGCGAAGCCTGCTTCTCGAGCGGGTGCCTGCGCCCCGTGACCGGGAAGCGCTTCGCGCCGGCGAGCGAGTACGCCCACCGCATGCGGAGAGTGGTCGCGCTCATTGCAGGCCTCCGAACAGCGAGAGGTCGGCGGGGGTCATGCCCACGAGACTGAAGCGGGTCACGTTCGCGTCGTCGAGGGTATCCATCATGTCCACCATGCGCTCGAAGCGGGCCTCGGGATCGACCTTGACCAGCACGATCAGCTTGTCGTTGGCCGTCTTGGCGTCACGCAGCGTCTGCTCGATGTCGGCCCAGGTGACGTTGACGCTGCCGCCCTTGCCCATGCGCGTGACGATCTCGTCCGTGCGCAGCACGAACACGGTCAACACCGTCGACTCGGCCACCTGCACCTTGGCGCCGGGCTCGGGCATGTTGATTTCCATGGCCAGCGGACGCCGGAACACCGTCGTCACCATGAAGAAGATCAGGAGCAGGAAGGCCATGTCCACCATGGCCGTCATGTCCATGTTGACGCCCGCCCGCTTGGGCTTGCGAACGCCACCCTCTTCCTTGAAGACGCTGGATTTGGCCTTGGCTTTTACTTGAATATCAGCCATGAGACCCTCCCGCGGCGGGAGCTTCGCCCGAGTCGCCCTTGCGCTTGACGTCGGTCATCAGGTTGAACCGGATGGCCTTGGCCGTCGCCAGGTTGTTCATCAGGTTGTTCATCTCGCCGAACCTGACGTCCTTGTCGCCCTTGACGATGATCACGGCGGACGGGTTCCGGCTGCGCCACGCCACGACGGCCTGGATCACCTGGTCCTTCGGCACTTCCTGGATGTCGTTGGCCGACTCGCTCGAGATGAAGATGCGCTCATCCTTGTTCAGGGTGACCACGATGGTGTTGGTCTCGGGGACGCGCATCTCGGCGGTCGATGCCGGCAGCTTCACGGACACGACTTCCGGGGCCCGGAACTGGGTCGTGGTCATGAAGAAGATCAGCAGGAGGAACGCCACGTCCACCATCGGGGTCATGTCCCTGCGAATAGGAACACCGGACACGGCTTAACCTTCCTTGTTCTTCCGGAGCAGCAGCATCACCGCGTGCGAGGTCTGGTTCATCGTCGCGCCGAACTTGTCAACGCGCGTCGTGTAGAAGTTGTACATGACGGTGGCGATGACGGCGGTGATCAGGCCGAGCGCCGTGTTCACGAGCGCCTCGGAGATACCAAGGGCCAACTGCGAGGCGTCGGGGGCGCCGGCGTTCGACATGGCGCGGAAGGAGCGGATCATGCCGATCGTGGTGCCCAGCAGACCCAGCAGGGTCGCGATCGAGGCGATGGTCGACAGGGCCGGCAGGTTGCGCTCCAGCAGGGGCAGCTCCAGCTCGTTGGCCTCGGACATCGCGTGACGGGTCTCGGTCAGCAGGTCGCGGCGGTTGTTCACCGCGTCCTTCATGATCTGGTACTGGAACAGGCCGGCGCCGACCACGTTGGCCAGGCAGCCGCCCTGGCGACGGCACGAATCCGCGGCGTCGTCCAGCTTGTTGTCCTTGATGCTCACCATCACGTTGCGGACGAAGAGGCCCGAATCGCTGCGGCCGCCGGCGCGCCACAGCACGATCGCGCGCTCGATCGTGATCGTCAGGGTCAGGAAGAAGGCAAGCAGGCCCAGCACCAGCAGGGGGCCACCCAGGCGGATGTACTCAGGCGACTTCTGCCAGATGACGTAAGAGAGGACTGCCTCCACCGCCACGATGAAAAACATTACGAACTTCTTCATGGGTCGCTTTCCTTTCCCTTTCTTCCACGCAGCGGGCGTGAGCGTCCGCTGCGCTGCTACGGCGCCGAGCTCCCGGATGTCTTGGCCAGCAGCTCGAGGCCCCTCTTGACGTTGGCGTTCTGCGCATCAATCTGGCGGCCCTTCTCAAAGGCAGCCTTCGAAGCGGCGGCGTTCGCGGCGCAGTGCTCGGCAAAGCCCATTCCGGCCCAGCCGTCAGCACTCTTGGGGTCCGCGTCCACCACAGCCTGGAACCACTTGCGGGCCTCGACGCAGTTCGACACGCGAACCGCGTTCCAGCCCAATTCGCACATCGCGCCCTTGTTGGTCGCGTCATAGCCCAGGATGGCCTGGTACTGGTCGTTGGCGGCCTTCACCGAGTCGGCGCCGGCCAGCGCCTGCGCCAGGGCCATGCGGCCGACGGTGTACTGCGGGTCGGCCACGATGGCGGCGCGCATCGACGCCAGGCCGTCCGCGCGGCGGTCGGCCTTCATCAGCGCGATGCCCAGGTTCAGGTGGTACCGGGCCGTGTTCGGGCTGGTCGCGACGGCGGTCTGCATGTGCGTGACGGCCTGCGGCAGGTTGCCCGCGGTCATCTCGATGAGGCCGCGCTCGAACTCGATCGAGGCCGCCGCGGGGTCGAACTCGGAAGCCTTGGCCGTCGCCGACTTGGCGGCGTCGATGGCGCCCAGCTGGCGGTGGTACTCGGCCAGCAGCAGCCAGTCCTCGGCCTTCCAGGTGGGGTCGTTGGCCATGCCGCTGAACACCGAGGCGGCGGCCGTGCCCATCTTGGGATCGCTGGAGCGCAGCGCGGCGCGCACGAAATTGCGGCGCACGTCCGGGCGCGTCGGGTTCGTCTTCATCGCGTCGGCGGCCGTCGTCGCGGCCTGCTCGACCTGGCCGATGTCCAGGCACGCCTCGGTGATGTGCAACATCGCCTCGACGTCCTTCGGCGCGGCCTTCAGGTAGCGCATGTACAGCTGCACCGCGACCGAGGGCTGCTTGGCCAGGCGCATCAGGTCGCCCAGGTCCAGCACGGCGGCGGCGTAGTTGGAGTCGGCGGCCACCGCGGCCACGTACATGTCGCGGGCTTCCTTGAACTTGCGGTTGCCCTGGTACATGCGGCCCAGCTCGTTCAGCAGCGCGGCCGGCGCGGTCTTGCCCGGCTCGGCCTTCGACTGCTCGAGCGCGGTGATGGCCGTCGCGATGGTGCCCCGCTCCTTGCAGACGCGGTTGAACAGGCCCAGGCGCTCGGGGTCGGTCGGGTCGGCCGACAGCGCGCGCAGGGCCTCGCCCTCGGCCTGCGCCAGGTCACCGGTGCCGACATGGTAGAGGGCCATGGCGTAGAAGTACTCGCCCATGGCGTCGGCGCCCTGCGGGCCCTTCGGGAAGCGCGCCAGCAGGTTCATGGCGCCTTCCCACTCGCTGTTGAACAGGCACAGGCGCGCATGGCCGTAGGTGGCGGGCCAGCCGGCGCCGTCCAGCACGTCGGCGTGCTGCAGCGCGGTGGCGGCGTCCTGCGCGCGGTTCATGCGCAGCAGCATCAACGCGATGGACACGAAGTCCGAGGCCTTCTCACCGGCGCCGTGGCTCTTGTCGTAGGCCGCGGCCTGGCGGTACAGGCGCTCGCCCTCTTCGGCGCGCTTCTGGCGCCAGGCCAGCTCGGCCAGCTGGCGACGGGCGTCGCTGACCTGGCAGGAGTCCTTCACGGCGCGGTTGAACTGGGAGGCGGCCTCGGGCAGCTTGCGCGCCTCGAGCGCGGTCACGCCGGCCGCATACGGCGCACAGGCGCCACCGGCCGC
>CAINDZ010000610.1 GCA_903847545.1 uncultured bacterium
AGGTGATGGAGCGCCGGTTCAAGCGCGAGATCGAGGTCCTGCGCCGACTGGAACATCCCGGCATTGCGCGCCTGCTGGACACGGGGATCGCCGACGGCCTGCCGTACCTGGCCACCGAGTACATCGACGGCCTGATGCTCAGTCGGTGGCGCGACGAGACCCATCCCACCGAGACGGAACGCGTGCGCCTGCTCGCGGAACTGTGCGACGCCGTCGAGCGCGCCCACAGGCACGGCGTGGTGCACCGTGACCTGAAACCCGAGAACATCGTCGTGACGCCGGATGGGCGTCCCCATGTGCTCGATTTCGGCATCGCCAGCCTGCAGGACGACCACGCGCAGGGGCCCACGTTCGTGACCGCGACCTGGCAGTTGCTGGGCACCATCCGCTACATGAGTCCCGAGCAGGCGGAGGGCGGCGCGGCGGCCATCGACGAACGCACGGACATCTACACGCTGGGCATCATCGGCTACGAGCTCCTGTCGGGATCGCTGCCCTACGACCTGGGCCGGTTGTCGACGCCGCGGGCGCTGCTCGAGATCACCCTGGCCGAGCCGCGCGGGCTCCCGGAGGCGCACCACTCCGCCCTGGGGCTGATCGTGAGGCACGCGCTGGAGAAGGATCCCGCCCACAGGTACCCGACGGCGGCGGCGATGGCCGGCGACCTGCGGGATTTCCTGGACGGACGGAAGATCTCCCTGCGCTCGCCAGGTCCGGTCCACCGGCTGCGGCGCGCGCTGCGCCGGCGGCCTCGGGTGCGGCGTGTCGTGTTCGTGGCGGCCATCGTGTTGGTGGCGGTGACCGCGACCCTCATCCTGAGGCCGGCGGACCGCGCGCCGCTTCCCACCTGGAGCACGTTCTTCTCGCGGCTGGAATCGGCGGACAACCTGCGCCATTCCGGCCCGCGCTCGCGCGAGAACTTCGAGGCGGCCATCGCGCTCTTCGAGCAGGCCTGGAACGACCTGCCCCTGTTGCCGCAGGCGGCCTATACGGCCGACCTGCGCCGCTACGTGAAATGGCGCCTCGGCGAGCTCTACTATTTCATCGGCGACATGGAACACGACGTCGTCGCCCTCGAGCGGGCCCGCGGCTACTGGCGCGACGCCGCGCTGGAGCCGTGGCAACAGGGCAGCGCCGCGGCGATCGATCCCGCGGTCGTGTCCCGCGTGAACATCCTGCAGATGGGGGCGCACCAGGCGTGGTCGGGCATCGGCATGGCCTCCGCCAGCCTGGCCGCGTACCGGGACCCCGTCGAGAACTGGCAGCTGGCCTGCGACGGCTACGGCCAGTCCTGCCTGGCGCTGGCCGACGAAGACCACAATTACCACGACGATTCGGTCCAGCCGCAGCAGCGCCGGGTGAACCGGGCGCTGGCGCTGATGTCCTTGGGCTCGGCGATGTCGGGCCTGGGCGCGGCCCGGGACAGCGTGTCGATCGTCGAGGCGGGCATCGAGTCGCTTCGCGGGGCCTTTGCGCTGGAAGCCTTCAAGGCCGGGGGCTACGAGTCCCTGCTCGACGAGGCGATGGGCACGGCGTTCATGCGGCGGGCGGCCGTGCAGGCCAGGGACTCGCTGCCGGCGGCGATGGTCAGCTTCGACAGCTCGGCCACCTACATGGATCGGGCCTCACTGTCGCGCGGCATCGCTTCGGGCCGCGCCTACTGGCGCCTGCACGAGGTGCACAGTTCGCTGTGGGAGGGCCGCAGCCAGGTCGCGAATTCGACCGACGAGAAGCGCCGCTGCCTGGTCGAGGCCCTGCGTGAACTGGAGGACTCGGTGCACGCGTTGGCCGCGGGCCGGGACGACTACGAGCTCGCGCGGTCCCACACCAGGATGGCCGGGGTGACGGCCCAGCTGGCGGCCGCCACGAACGACCGGGCCCTGTTCGCGCGCGCGGACTCGCTGCTGACGCTCGACACCATCTTCAGCGATCCCCTGCATTACCCGCTGCAGCACGTCGACCGGGAATACCAGCACGCCCTGATCCACACCATGTGCTGGGTCGCCTTCGGTGATCCCGCCGACAGCCTGGCCGCCGCGGCCTCGCTCCGGCACGGGCTCGAATCGGTTCCCGTGTCGGAATTCCCCGCCTGGCAGCGCCGGTACGACGAGCAGATGACCATGCTCGCCTCGCGGCGCTGACGGGGCGCAGGGAACGGCGACCGTGGGGGTCTGCGTTCCCGGCCGGCGGCGCCGACGGGCACTTTGGGGTGCCCATGCGCGCGCCTGTCGGCTACAATGACGCCACCTTGCGCCCGCCCGTCCCGCCCCTGGAGGTCCCATGTTCTTCGCGCCCAGCTTCCGCCGCCCGTCGGTCATCGTTTCCCTGTTCCTGCTCGCGGCCCTCGTGGCCCTCGTGACACTCGTGTCCGGCTGCGGCGGCAAGAAGGAGGCGCCCGCGCCGGCGGCCGGTGCGCCGGCCGCCACCATCGGCGTGTCGCTGCTGACGCGCACGCACCCGTTCTACCAGGACCTCGAGCAGGGGCTGCGCGACGGCGCCAAGGAGCACCGCTACGAGCTGCTGGTGCAGGCCGGCGAGTTCGACGTGGCGAAGCAGAAGGACCAGATCGAGAACTTCATCGTGCGCAAGGTCGACGCGATCATCGTCAGCCCGTGCGACTCGCGCTCGATCGGCACGACGATCGCGGCGGCCAACGCGGCGGGCATCCCGGTGTTCACGGCCGACATCGCGGTGCTGGACGAATCGGTGAAGGTCGTGTGCCACGTGGCCAGCGACAACGTCGCCGGCGGGCAGCTTGCGGCGCAGGCCGTGGCCAAGGCGCTGGGCGACCACGGCAAGGTGGCCATCATCGACCATCCCGAGGTGGAGTCGGTGATCCAGCGCGTGTCCGGCTTCGAGGCCGAGCTGGCGAGCGCGCACCCGGACGTGAAGGTGGTCGCGAAGCTGTCGGGCAAGGGCGTCAAGGACATGGCGTTCCGCACGGCCGAGGACATCCTGCAGGCGCACCCCGACCTGGACGCCATCTTCGGCATCAACGACGACACGGCGCTGGGGGCCGTCGCCGCCGTGGAGAAGGCGGGGCGGCAGGGACGCGTCACCATCATCGGGTTCGACGCCGTGCCCGAGGCGCGGCAGGCCATCGCCGACGGGAAGATCGCGGCCGACGTGATCCAGCAGCCGCTGGAGATCGGCAAGCGCACCATCGGCGCGGTGGCCGACTACCTGGCCGGCGCGCAGGTGCCGCCGCGCGTGCTGATCCCGTGCCAGCTCTACACGCGATGAACCCGCCGCTGCTCGCGCTGGCGGGCGTGCGCAAGGCCTACCCCGGCGTGGTGGCCGTCGCGGGCGCGGACCTGGAGATCGCGGCCGGCGAGATCGTGGCGCTGGTCGGCGAGAACGGCGCGGGCAAGAGCACGCTCATCCGCATGATCGCCGGCGCGGTGCGGCCGGACGCCGGCGCGATCACGCTGGCCGGCCGCGCCATCACCGGCCTGTCGCCGCGCGAGGTGGCGGCCGCCGGCATCGCCGTCGTGCACCAGGAGCTGAACCTGCTGCCGAACCTGGACGTGCAGGCGAACCTGCTGCTGGGGCGCGAGCGGGGCGGGCTGCGGCTGTTGCCCGACCGCGCCGAGCGCGCGCAGGCGGCCGCGGCGCTGGCGCGCCTGGGGCTGGACCTGGACCCGCGCACGCCGGTGGCGAGCCTGGACGTGGCGCGGCGGCAGCTGGTGGAGATCGCCCGCGCGCTGCTGGGCCGCGCGCGCGTGCTGGTGCTGGACGAGCCCACCGCCTCGCTGACGCCCACCGAGGTCGAGCGCCTGTTCACGGTGCTGCGCGCGCTGCGGGCCAACGGCCTGGGCCTCGTCTTCGTCAGCCACCGGCTGGACGAGATCCTTTCCCTGGCCGACCGCATCGCCGTGATGCGCGATGGCGAGTTCCTGGGCACGTGGCCGCGGGCCGGGCTGGAGCGGCGGCGGCTGATCGAATTGATGGTGGGGCGGCCGCTGGAGCAGGAGTTCCCGCCGCACGTGTCGCGGCCCGGCGCGGTGGTGCTCGAGGCGCGCGGCCTGTGCGGCGGGCCGGTGCAGGGCGTGGACCTGGCGCTGCGCGCGGGCGAGATCGTCGGGCTGGCCGGCCTGGTCGGCGCCGGGCGCACCGACCTGGCGCGCCTGCTGTTCGGGGCGGCGCGGGCGACCGGCGGCGCCATCATGCTGCACGGCCGGGCCGTGGCGCTGGCCTCACCGCGGGCGGCCATCGCGCGCGGCATCGCGCTGCTGCCCGAGGACCGCAAGCATGAGGGGCTGGTGCTGGGCCTGGGCGCGCGCGAGAACTTCGCGCTGGGCAACCTCGACCGCTGGTCGCGGTTCGGCTGGCTGGACCGGCGCCGCGAGGCCGCGGCGTTCGCGGCGCACGTGGAGCGGCTGGGCGTGAAGGTGTCGGGGCCGGCGCAGCGCGCCGGTCAGCTGTCGGGCGGTAACCAGCAGAAGCTGCTGGTCGCGCGCTGGCTGGAGAGCGACGCGCAGGTGGTCATCTTCGACGAGCCCACGCGCGGCATCGACGTGGGCGCCAAGCACGAGATCTACCGGTTGATGCACGAGCTGGCCGACCGGGGCAAGGCGATCCTGATGATCAGTTCCGAGCTGCCGGAGATCCTCGGCATGAGCGACCGCATCGTGGTGATGCGCGGCGGCCGCGTCACCGGCGAGATCGCCGACGCGGCGCAGGCGACGCAAGAGGACGTCATGGCCCTGGCGGTGGGCGCGTGAGCGCGCGCGCCGCCGCGTGGCTGCGCCTGCCGCGCCGCCTGGGCGCGGGCGCAGGCATGGTCGGCGTGCTGCTGCTGCTGTGCGCCATGTTCACGCTGTTGACGGTGGCCGACCAGCATCCCACCGGCAGCGGCGCGGCGCGCGAGCTGGCGGCCCGCCTCGGGCGCGAGGCCGGCCCCGGCGACGCCAGTGTCGTCGTGGCGCGCGACGGCGAGGACGACCGCCGCTTCGTGGCCGAGCTGGAGCGGCGGCTGCGCGAC
>CAINDZ010000611.1 GCA_903847545.1 uncultured bacterium
ACCAGGACCTGGGCCTTCGCTTCAGCAGCCTCGACGTCGGTCGCTTCGCGCGCACCGACCTCTCGCGCTACAACGTCCTGGTCTTCCCGCCGCTCGCGGGCGGCACCGACTTGTACCGCCAGGTCCTGGGCCGCGACGGACTCGCGCGCCTGCGCGCGTGGATCGAGGCCGGCGGCACGGCCATCGGCTACGACGGCGGCGCGCGGCTGCTGGCCGACTCGACGCTCGAGCTGACCGGCGCCCGCTTCCGCGCGCAGGCACAGGCGACGTTCCCGACGCCGGTCTGGTCCATCCCCGCGTCGATGGCCGAGCAGGCGGGGCGCACCCTGGCCACCGGCCTGCAGCCCGCCGCGGCCGCGCGGGGCGAGGGCGCCAAGGCGGCGGTGGCCGCGGCCGATCCCACGGCGCTGCGCGACTCGCCCTACGACGTGGCGCCGCTGCTGGGGCCGGGGGCCCGACCTTTCGCCGCGGGAACGCCGCAGGGCACGCCGCTGGGCGGCGCCCCGCGCCGGCTCGACGACTGGCTGCAGGACGCGCTGCCGGCCGGTCGCAAGGGACCCGAGGCCGCCGACCGCGCCCGCGCCGACGGGCGGCTGCGGCGCTTCATGCCGCAGGGCGCCCTGCTGCGCGCGGAGATCGACCCCGAGGACTGGCTCGGCTTCGGGCTCGACCCCGAGATCACCGTCTGGTTCGGCGTGGACGACGCGCTGGTGGCCCGCTCGCCGGCCAGCGTCACCGCGCGCTTCCCGGACATCGACCGGTTGCACCTGGGCGGCCTGCTGTGGCCGGAGGCCGCAGCGCGCCTGGCCCGCACCGCCTACGCCACGCACGAGTCGGTCGGGCGCGGCCAGGTCATCCTGTTCAACGGGCCGCCGGCATTCCGCCGCTGGTCCACCGAGTCCGAGCGCCTGCTGGTTAACGCAATCCTGCTGGGTCCGGGGCTGGGCACGCGCTGGTCGACACCCTGGTAGCCGGCCCGGCGAGGGGCGGGGCGTCCGGGCGGGGTCCTTGGCGACCGCCCGGCGGGGGTTATCTTTGGCGATGGCGGTCCCGGGCGTCCGGGCGCCGCGGCACACAAGAGCACGGGGGCAGGCGATGGATTTCGAGCTGAACGAGAACCAGAAGATGTTCCGCGACATGGTGCGGGACTTCGCCCGGCAGCACATCGCGCCGATCGCGCACGAGATGGACGTCAACGGCGACATGCCCGAGACGCTCATCTCGGCCCTGCGCGAGGCGGGTTTCTTCGGCCTGACGTTCCCCGAGGCCTACGGCGGCCTGGGCGTCGACACGCTCACCTACGGCCTCGTGGTCGAGGAACTTTCGAAGGCGAGCGCCGGCGTCAGCGTGATGCTGACCGTGCACAACAGCGTCGGCTCGTACCCGGTGGCGCTGTTCGGGTCGGACGACCTCAAGCAGCGCTTCCTGCCCCGCATGGCGGCCGGCGAGATCGCCGCCTTCTGCGTGACCGAGCCCGGGGCCGGCTCCGACGCCTCGTCACTCGCGGCCACCGCGCGGCGCGACGGCGACCACTACGTGCTCAGCGGCAGCA
>CAINDZ010000612.1 GCA_903847545.1 uncultured bacterium
CCGGCGGATCAGCTCGATCACTTTCCACGGGATGCGCGGCCGGCCCGGCTCCAGCGGCTGGCTCTTGCGGCGCCGCCACCGTCGCCACTGAAGTTAATTGATTGTGTAGTATAGTCGTATGGCATCATGGCCGAAATCGCTCGACGGCGAGCAATGTCGCGTCCGCGATTCCGACGCATATGGGCATATTGGATAACTGGTTGCCAAATATGGTTGTTGCTCGCAGACTTGCGCCGGCGCAAGTCACGACCACGGGCCCCCAAGCGGCTTTTGGGTATTTGTGGGTAAAATTATGGGTGCCGACTTCAGGGATTGTTGATTAGGGTATTTGCGGGTACATTTATGGGTATGGCGTTCAAAACTGACTCTCTGCAAATCACGCCCGAACTTCTCGCGCTCGTGGCGGAGATCGATGAATTCAAGGGCGCCTGGAAGGCGCTTGGTGCCCTCGCGCCCGAGCGCCTGACGGCGCTGCGTCGGGTAGCGACTATCGAGAGCATCGGATCCTCCACGCGCATCGAAGGCGGCAAGCTGAGCGATACCGATGTGGAGCGGTTGCTGGCCAACCTCGACATCAAGGCCTTCGCTTCGTGCGACGAGCAGGAAGTCGCGGGCTACTCGCAAGTCATGGAAACGCTCTTCGCGCATTTCGACGCGATCGAGTTGACCGAGAATCACATCAAGCAACTGCACCGCGACCTGCTGGCCTTCAGCGACAAGGACGAACGCCATCGCGGTGCCTACAAGACCCTGGCCAACCATGTCAGTGCGTTCGACGCCGACGGCAGGGAACTGGGGGTCATCTTCGAGACGGCGACACCGTTCGACACCCCGGGGCGCATGACCGAACTGGTCGGGTGGGCCCGTGGCGCACTTGCCGAGAAGACGCTCCATCCGCTGCTGGTCACGGCGATCTTCACGGTCGTGTTCCTGGAGATCCACCCGTTCCAGGATGGCAACGGGCGGCTGTCCCGCATCCTGACCACGCTCCTGCTCCTGCGCAGCGGCTATGCCTATGTGCCGTATTCGTCGCTGGAGAGCGTCATCGAGGGCAACAAGGACGGATACTACCTGGCGCTGCGCCAGACACAGCGAACGATCCGCACGCCGGCTCCGGATTGGCAGCCGTGGCTCGGTTGGTTCCTGCGCGCGCTCCGGGAGCAGAAACGCCGCCTCGAATCGAAGATCGCACGCGAGAAGATTCTCGAGGGTGCCCTGCCAGGCGTGTCGCTCAGGATCCTTGAGGTCGTTGCTGAACGCGGCAGAGCCACGATCGGCGAAATCGTCCAGATTACCGGGGCGAATCGGAACACCGTCAAGAAGCACCTGGCGTCATTGGTCGAGGCAAACCACCTGGCTCGGCACGGCGTCGGCAAGGGGACGTGGTACGGAAGGACTTGACGCAGCATCACAGTGGATCATTGCCCGACGGCCCCACCCTGCCCGCCGATCTCCGTCCTGTTGCCAATTGCGATGAATTTGGTATGATTTGGACTCCTTGACCCCGGTCGCCGCAACCAAGGAGCCCCGCATGCGCCGCTCGTACCTCGCCGCCGCCGCCATCACCGCAGCCCTTTGTCTGCCGACCGCCGCCCCGGCCCTGCCGCCGCCCTCGGCCGGCGTGAAGTGGGACATCCCGCAGACCGAGGTCCTGGCCGTCGCCGATGTCTCGTCCGACCCCGGGCTCGAGTGCATCGGGTTGGCTTCGTCCGGCGCCAGGGGGCTCTACCGGCTGGCCACCGGCGCGCTGCTGGCCGCGCTGCCGCTCGATGTCGGCTACGCTCCCACCTATTACATCCTCCGCGACGTGGACAACGACGGCCGGGCCGAGATCCTCTGCGTGAACGATGGCGACCGGGGCCCGGGCCTGGGAGCCGTGGTCACCATGCTCGACTACGGGAGCGGCCTGGTCGCGCTGTGGCCCGCCATGATGGTCGCGGGGAACATCAACGGACTCGCGGTCGACTTCACGAACCTCAACGCCGCGAATCCGCAGGTGCTGGTGCTCAGCACGGCCTCGAAGCTGATGCTCGTCAACGCCGCCAGCGGCGCCGTGCTCTACGACACCGCGACCGACCCGGCGATCCCCACGAACCGCACCGTGGACGCCGTGCTCGTCGATGATTTCGACGTCGACGGCCACGACGACGTGCTGCTGACGCTGGTCAACCCGAGCAACGGCATCAAGCGCGTGTTCCTGATCGGCGCCAGCGGGGGGCTGTCGTCGGTGGACGACCTGTCGGGCGCCGCCCTGGTCAAGCTGGAGCAGAGCTGGCCCAACCCGGTCAACGGTTCGTCGACCATCCGCTTCGAGCTGGAAAAGTCCTCGCGCGCGCGCCTGCGCCTCTTCGACGCGGCGGGCCGCCTGGTGCGCACCCTCCTGGACGAGCAGGTCGCGGCCGGCAGCCACACCCGCGTCTGGGACGGCCGCGACGAGCAGGGCCGCGACGTCGCCAGCGGCATCTACTTCTATGAACTGGATGTCGAGGGGCGGCGGCTCTCGAGCAAGTTGGTGCAGGTGAAGTGACAGGAAGCGGCCGGTCCATCAGGGACATGTCATTTTCACGGGCCCCGGCCGGCAATGGCTGGGGCCTCTTCGTTTGAGCGGGGGGAAGAGGCTTTGTCGACGGTCGATCTCCCCGGGCCCCGGCGGCGCCTGGGCGCCCGTGCCCACGCCGCCACTTGCGCCGGCGCAAGTCGCGGCCATCTTGACCAGACACGAGGAACATGGAGGAAGCCATGCAGAAGCTGTCAGGCAAGGTCGCCCTGGTCACCGGAGCCGCCAGGGGCATCGGCGAGGGCATCGCGCGCGCCTTTCATCGTGAAGGCGCCGAGGTGCTTCTGACCGACATCCGCGACGACGAGGGCCGGGCCCTCGCCGCGGCGCTCGGGGAGCGCGCAACGTACGCGCGGCTCGACGTGCGACTGGAGGCCGATTGGGAGCGCGTGGTCGGCGAGCTGCTGGCGCGGCACGGACGGCTGGACGTGCTGGTCAACAACGCCGGCATCACCGGCTTCGAGGGGGGCGCAGGGCCGCACGATCCCGAGCACGTCACGCTCGAGACATGGCGGGCCGTGCACGCGACGAACCTCGAGGGCGTTCTCCTCGGCTGCAAGCACGGCATTCGCGCGATGCGGGTTCACGGGACGGGGTCCATCATCAACATCGGGTCGCGGTCGGGCCTGGTCGGCATTCCCGGCGCGGCGGCCTACGCCTCGAGCAAGGGCGCGGTCCGCAACCACACCAAGTCGGTGGCGCTGTACTGCGCCGAGCAGGGGCTCGCCATCCGTTGCAACGTCGTGCAGCCCGCGGCCATCCTGACGCCGATGTGGGAGCCGCTGCTGGGCAGCGGACCCGGGCGCGCCGCGCGCATGGACCAGTTCACGAAGGACACGCCGCTGCGGCGCTTCGGCACCGTCGATGAAGTGGCGGCGCTGGTCCTGTACCTGGCTGACGATGCGTCGGCCTACGTGACGGGCGCCGAGTTCAATGTCGATGGCGGCCTTCTGGCGGGGACGGCGGCGCGGCCGGCGTAAGGGTCGGCGCGCCTTGGGGACTTGCTCCAGACGGCGGCCTTCCGACTTGCGCCGGCGCAAGTCCACGACCTTGCGCGTACGGGCCCGTCACCTTGGCCCGTCGGCGTCCTCGATATCCAGCAGGTCTCCCGGCGTGCAGTTGAGCGCCTCGCACAGCGCGGCCAGCGTGTCGAAGCGCACGCCCTTGACCTTGCCGTTGCG
>CAINDZ010000613.1 GCA_903847545.1 uncultured bacterium
AGCCCTGGCCCGGCCGCACCGGCAGCAGCACCAGGCGCACGCGGCCGATGGGCTCGGGATTCAGCGGCGCGGTGCGGTAGGCCCACTCGCGCGCCATGCTCCGCCACTGCGGGTCGTTCCCCGCCATCGCGAACAGGTCCAGCGGCACCAGCGTGGGATGACCCATGACCAGGTTGACGCCGCGCTCGCGCAGGTACGCCAGCGAGGCGTGTCGCTGGTGGCCGGGCCGCCGGTATGACGCGTCGGCGCGCAGGCCGTGCTGAGCGACGAACGCGTCGTTCAGGCCCAGCTGGTCGACGGTGCGAAGGCCGCTGTACCAGGGGATGGCGCCCACGGCATCCAATGCGATGAGGGGGTCGGCTGCGGAGAGCTCGCGGCGCAGCGCCGTGCCGATCACGCTCCAGTCGCCGTCGGGATAGACCTCGTAGAAGTTCGCCAGCGCGGGGATGCTGTCGAGCGCCTGGTCGTCGGTCTGCCCGCGGAAGGTGCGCGCGTGGTGCGTCGAGGCCGCGGCCAGCGCGCCGAGCATCACCAGCGCGACCAGCGCCGCCGGCGCGCGCAGCAGCGGCGCCACGTGCCGGCACGCCAGGTGCGCCAGCAGCACGAACAGGAACGGCAGCACCGGCACCAGCAGGCGGAACTCCATGAAGTCGCCGCCGACCAGCACCACGTACGCCAGCCACGTGGCCACGACTGCCAGCGGCGCCAGCAGCCGCGCGTCAGCATCACGCCTTCGCACGGCCAGCGCCACGAGCCCCAGCGCCAGCGCCGGCCACAGCGCGTACCAGTGCAGGAAGCGACCAACGAAGGCGGCGCCGTTGGCGAGCATCGCGCCACTGAGGCCGGTCTTGGCGTAGTAAGTGTTGGGCAGCAGGCGTCCGTAGTAGGCCAGCTTCCAGCCCAGCCATGGCCCGGTGACCAGCGCGAACGGAATCGCCAGCGCCAGCCAGTTGCGCCGGGGCGCGCGCCGTCGCGCCAGCGCCAGCGCGGCCCACGCGACCAGGATCGCACCGGGAAGCGCGCTGTCGGGGCGCGTCATCGCGGCCAGCGCCAGCAGCAGCGACAGGCGCGCGGGCGTGCGGTCCTCGCGCGGCGCCGGCGACTGCAGTCCCGCCGCAGCGACCGCCGCCCACGCCAGCAGCGCCGCCTGCGCCATCGTCTCGAGGCCGCCGGTGGCGTAGGCGACGAAGCTGTAGTTGGCCGCCAGCAGCGCCACGGCCAGCAGCGCCGGCAGCGCGCGGTCCAGCAGGCGCAGGGCCAGGCGCCAGGTGGCCAGGAGCGTGGCCGCGAAGGCGATCATCCCGCCCAGCCACGACCAGGCGACGGCCTCGGCGCCGCAGCGCAGGCCCAGCGCGATCCACAGCACCCACAGCGGGTTGGTGTAACCCTCGACGCGGGCGCCCGACCAGGTCGGGCCGTGGCCCTCGACGAGGTTGCGCGCGTAGATGAAGGAGATGAAGGCGTCGTCCTGCACGAAGCGGCACAGCCAGGCCAGGGCCAGGCCGGCGGCGGCGATGACGGCGAACGCGACGACGCCATGGCGGCGCAGCGCGCTCTCGATCCGGTCCTCTGGCTGCGGGTTCGGTTGCGTCACCACGGTCTCCTGCCGGTGTCCAGCGCCGTCATCCCGGGAAAAATGCGTCAGGCGGCCGCGCAGGGCAACGGAAAGTGCTGCCGAATAACCCGGCCCTGCCCCGGGTACGACTGTCCGTACAAGCCGCCGGCCCGGTGCAATTGACAGTTCCGGCCCGGCGCGCGATGATCGCTGGAGAGCCGCGCCGACCGGCACGGCAAGGATGGGGGAGACCATGGACGACTTCGCAGCCAACGGACCCGAGGCCCCGAACAACGGCGGCCCCCAGGCGGCCCCCGGCGGCCCGGCCGCGAAGGGCTCCGACGAGAAGTACTGCGCCGACTGCGGCGCCCGCATCAAGGTGCGGGCCGAGATCTGCCCGAAGTGCGGCGTGCGGCAGATCCCGCTGACCGGCGCCCTGGGCACGCTGGCGCCCAACGGCAAGAGCAAGCTGGCGGCGGCGCTGTTCGGCTTCTTCCTGGGCTCGTTCGGCGCGCACAAGTTCTATCTGGGGCAGACCGGCTGGGGCATCCTCTATCTGGTGTTCTGCTGGACGGCGATCCCCGGCGTGGTCGGCATCATCGAGGCCATCCTGCTGCTGGTGATGAGCGACGAGGACTTCAACCGGAAGCACGGGATGGCGTAGCCGGCCTATCGGCCCGTCATCGGCAAGGAAAAGCGACCGCCACGCTCCACGTGGCGGTCGCTTGGCTTTCGGTGCGCCTTTCATGGGCGCCAATCCGGAGGTGAAAGTCTTTTCCTGATCAGGCCACGGCTAGGGACGCGAAGCGCAAGGGCGCAAGCCGCCGACGTCCTCCGTCAATGCCCCGCCGACGCCCCCGGCTTCGGCTTGGCGTTCCACAGGCGCAGCGCCAGGAACAGGCCGATCGCCGCCATCGGGATCATGGACATCGGCCACGCCCGCCAGTTCGCCGGGTCGGTCGCCGGGCCGGCGATCTTGCCGGCGGCATCCAGTTCGACCTTGGGCAGGATCCACGCGTACAGCAGCGACATGAAGCCGGTGCCCAGGTAGACGAAGCCGTCGATGATGCCCACGGCGATGCCCGCGTTCTTGGCGCCGCCGAAGTCCATGCTCGCCGTGCCGGACAGCATCCCGTGCACGCCGATGACGGCCATCGACATGACCACCACGAGCCAGCCGACGATGGGCGTCGCGTAGGTGAACGTCATCAGCACCGCGCCCGCCAGCATCACCGCGTACAGGAAGCCGGCGACCGGGCCGCGCCGCGACTGGAACACGTGGTCGCTGATGAAGCCGGCCACGACGCCGCCCAGGATGCCGGCGATGCACAGCAGCAGGCCCCAGTTCTCGTTGACGAAGCTGGACTTCAGGCCGAGCGCCGCGTTGGTCTGCTTGGCAAAGGATCCGTACCACTGCATGATCGCCTGTCGCAGGAACCCGCTGCAGAACTCGACGACCGAGATGGTCATGATGATCGGGTTGGTCAGCATCTTCTTGAACACGGCGATCGCGGCCATGCGCGTCTCGCCCTCGTCGCTGGTGGCGTCGCCGGTGTTGAAGTCGGCCAGGCCCGCCTGCGCCGGCGTGTCGCGCACGACCAGCCAGTCGACGACCCAGAAGGCGCCCAGCAGCACGGCCGGCATCAGGAAGACCCACGACAGGCCCATCCCGGACAGCACCAGGTTGCCGATGTCGAACGCGAAGTAGATGCCCAGCGAGATCAGGATGCCGAAGATCGCCCCGAAGACGCCGCGTTCGCGCACATGGAACCACGGCGCGTTCACCTTGACGATGGCCACCGCGCCGAAGCTCTGGAAGTACATGTTCGCCGCGTAGAGCACCGAGAACACGGGAAGGAACTGGCGGGCGAGCATGTCGGACAGCGGCCCGTGGTTGACCAGAGACAGCGCCGCCAAACCCATCAGGATGTTCACGACCGTGGCGCCGCCGGTGCCGATCAGCATGGCCACGCGGCCACCGAGCCGGTCGGTGAGCGGTCCGTTGATGATGAACGAGAAACCGTAGACGATGGTGCCGACCATGAAGATCAGGCTGAACCCGTCGTTGCCCATCAAGGGGCCGCCCCCTGGGCCGGCCATCTCCTCGAACGCGTACTGGCTGACCTTCAGGTTGTAGCGCCCCATGTAGAGGAACGCGTAGGTCAGGCCCAGCGGCAGCCAGTTCATGACGCGCCGCCGCAGGTAGCGCTTGTCATGGCCGACATCGATCGACGGCAGGCGCCAGAACACGAAGCCGACGACGGCGAGCAGGATGAGGACGGGAATGAACTCCCTGATCCATTGCGGCATGGCCGACTCCAGTAGCTAGAGTGCCTTCAGGTGGTTGGGGCGGACAACGATACGACACCCGCGGGCGGCGGGCTACCCTCAAGTGGCGGGATGTGCCAGCGAGAGTGTGTCTGGCTCGCGTAATACCCGGGCGAGACAAGACCAATCAAGCCAACTCTTGCCTTCCGTCACATTGCCCCAATCACAACTGCAGGTATAACAAACAGTTGTCTGGCCGTTGGCGCGTCAGCGCATCGGAACCGCCGGTATACAGGTCGCCCCGCGGCGTATCCAGCGGTCTCTCTGCGTGCACTGCCGCAGGTCGTTCAGCACCCTGACTTTGCCGCATCCTGCTGGATGAAACGCCCAGACGTTCTGCCCGCCATGCGCCGACCTTGGGATCGTGAATACTCGCAGCCGCTTCTCTCCGGACGCGCCGGGCGTGATGGGGTGGACTGTTCTCCAGGACGGACTGCTGGTGTGTTCGCGCAGTGCATCTCCGAGATCGTCGAGCAGACCGCTCGCGAGAACTTGACCGGGTTACAGAGTGCGCTTGATGTCGGCTTGGACGACATCAACACGCGGGCGGGCGGCGCGCGCTCAGTCGGCCGTGTAGATCAGGTCGTGGCGTCGCGCCTCGGATTCGTCCTCGGTGGGGTAGGCGGCGTGGATGGCATGGATCTCGTCGGCCCGAGCCATGAAGGCGCTGACGCAGACCGGGTCGAAGTGCGTGCCGCTGCCCGAGGCCAGGAAGTGCAGCGCCTGGTCCACGGGCCAGCCGTCCTTGTAGGCGCGGGCGCTGGTCAGGGCGTCGAACACGTCGGCGATGGCCACGATGCGGGCCGGCAGCGGGATCATGCCGCCGGACAGACCCAGCGGGTACCCCGAGCCGTCGTATTTCTCGTGGTGCGACCGCGCGATGCCGGCCGCGATGCGCAGCATCTGCGACGCGCTGCCCTTCAGGATGCGGTAGCCCGCCTCGGCGTGCCCCTTCATCACCTCGAACCCCTGCGCCGTCAGCTTGCCCGGCTTCAGCAGGATGCTGTCGGGGATCGCCACCTTGCCGATGTCGTGCATGGGCGCAGCCTTCATGATCAGCTCGCACTGGCCGGGCGGCAGGCCCATCTGCACCGCGATGAGGCGCGAATAGAGCGCCATGCGGGCGATGTGCGCGCCGGTGTCCGGGTCGCGGAACTCGGCCGCGCGCGCCAGGCGCACGATCGTCTCGTCCTCGCGGCGCGCGATCTCGACCGTAGCCGCGGCCACCTCGTCGGCCAGGTGCCGCGCGCGGTCGGCCAGCAGCTGCTGGCTGCGCCGCAGCGAGAGCATGTTGCGCAGGCGGGCCCCGAACTCGACGGCGTCGATCGGCTTGGCCAGCAGGTCGGTGGCGCCCGCCGTCAGCGCCTCGACCCGCGTCTCGCGCTCGTTGTCGCCCGAGACCATCAGCACCGGCACGTCGGCCTTGTCGGGAAGCTGGCGGAAGCTGCGGATGAAGGCCACGCCGTTCAGCCCCGGCATGAGGTAGTCGAGGATGACGACGTCGACCTCGTTCTCGGCGCACCACAGCAGCGCGGCCACCGGGTCCTGGAACGGGACGGACTCGACGCCCTCCGCCTTGTGCACAAGGTGGCTGACGAGTTGCAGGTTGACGATGTCGTCGTCGACGACGGCGATGCGCATGGAACTCGTGCCCCGCATGGGTGGCCAGGGCCGGGCGAGTGTGCCGGCAGCCAGCGGATCGGCCCGTCCGGCCGCCTACTTGAGCGGCGATTCGGGGCCCGGGCCGGAGTCGGCCGACCGGTCCAGCACCTCGCGCACCTTCAGCAGCAGGATCTCGCGCGTGAAGGGCTTGGGCAGGAAGTCGATGCCGGCGTCCTCGGCCGGATCGGCCCCCAGCGCGGCGTCCGCATACCCGGACATGAACACGGGACGCATCCAGGGGCGCGACGGACGCAACTGGGCGGCCAGTTCGCGGCCGTTCATGCCGGGCATCACGATGTCCGTCAGGAGCAGTTGGATCTCGCCGGGATGGCCGGCGGCCAGCCGCCGCGCCTCTTCCGGCGAGACGGCGGCCAGCACCGTGTAGCCGGCGCGCTCAAGGATCCGCCGCACGGCGCGGTTCACCGTCGGCTCGTCCTCGACCAGGAGGATGGTCTCGTGCCCCTCGGCCGGCGCCGGGGCGGCGGCAGCCGGGTCCGCGACGGGCGCCGCCACGGCGTGCCGGGGCATGTGGATCGTGAACACGGTGCCGGCGCCCGGGGCGCTGTCGACCACGATGAATCCGTGGTGCTGCTTGACGATGCCGTAGACGGTGGCCAGGCCCAGGCCCGTGCCGGCACCGACCGGCTTGGTCGTGAAGAACGGCTCGAAGACGTGCGCCCGCGTCTCGGCGTCCATGCCGCAGCCGTCGTCGCCGAAGGCAATCGTCACGTACATGCCCGGCGAGGCGCCCTCGTGCTCGGCGCAGAACGGCTCGTCCACCGTCACCGATCCCGTGCGGATGCTGAGCAGGCCGCGGCCGCCCATGGCGTCGCGCGCATTGATGGCCAGGTTGGCCACGACCTGGTCGAACTGCGAGGCGTCCATCCGGATCGAGCCGATGTCGACGCCGGGCGCCCACTCGACGTCGATGTCCCGGCCCAGCAGGTGGCGGAGCATCTTCTGCATGCCCGCCAGCGTTGCGTTCGGGTCGATGATCATCGGCACGATGTTCTGCTTGCGCGCGAACGCCAGCAGCTGCCGCACAAGGTCGGCCGACCGCTGCGCGTTGATGGCGATCTCGTCGATGTGGGCGCGCACCGGGTGGTCGGGTTCGAGGTCGTCGCGACAGAAGTCCAGGTAGCCCAGCATGCCCTGCAGGAAGTTGTTGAAGTCGTGCGCCACGCCGCCGGCCAGCCGCCCGATCGATTCCATCTTCTGGGCGTGCGCCAGCTGGCTTTCCAGGCGGGTGCGCTCCAGTTCGGCCTCGGTGCGGTCGGTGACGTCCTGGATGGTCCCGAGCAGCTTGACGGGGCGGCCGTCGGCATCGAACTCGAGGCGCCCCAGCCCGTGCACCCGGCGCTCGACGCCGTCGTTGTGCCGCAGGATGCGGTACTCGTGGTCGAACGGCTGGCCGTGGCCCATGACCTCGACGCTCAGGTGCGTCGTGGCGGCGGCGCGGTCGTCGGGATGGACCAGGCCGGCCCAGCCGACCAGGGCGGTGCGGTCGAAGGCCTCGTCGATGCCGAAGATGCGGTCCAGTTCCTCCGAGCTGCGCCAGATGCCCGTGGTGATGTCCAGCACGTAGCTGCCGAGCCCGGCGACGCTCTGCGAGTCGCGCAGCAGTTGCTCGCTCTCGCGCACCGCGACCTCGCCTCGCCGCAGTGCGGTGATGTCCAGGCCGCAGCCGATGAAGCACGGCTGTTCGTCCAGGATGCAGCGCAGGCCGGTGAAGTAGTACGGCGTGCAACCGCCGTCCTTGGCGACGATGTCCACCTCCACGTCGCCGGTGCCGTGCGTGAAGACCTGTCCGATGCGCTGCCGGACCAGGGGCACGTCCTCGGGCCTGAAGAACTGCAGGGGATTCATGCCGGTGATCTCATCGCCGCGATAGCCCGTCGCCGACTCGAGGTTCGCGTTCCAGCGCAGGAACCTGAGGTCGGCGTCGATCAGGCAGACGATGCCCGGCATGCCCTGGATGATGGCGTCCGAGATGCGCCGCTCCGAGGCGGCGGCGAGCGACGACCAGCGCGTCTCGCGGTTCTGCCTCGCGATGATGACCAGCAGGGTGGTGAACACGCCCACGATCACGGCGATGAGCGCCGCCAGCGTCTCGATGAGCAGGCGGGAGCGACGCTCGTACTTGGCGACTTCGCCGGCCGTCCGCTGCTCGAACATGCCGTAGAACTCGTCCAGCGGCCGCATGATCGCGGACTTGTTCCGGTGGTAGGCCTCGTTGTTCATCAGGCGCGAGGCCAGTTCGCGATCAGGCGCCCCTCGCAGCGCGTACCGGCCCGTGCCGTCGTCGAAGACGCCCTTCATGGCGTTCATCGCCGCCCGCTCGGTCTCGACCAGCGCGTCGGAGAATTGCTGCGCCGACGTCAGCTTCGCGAGTTCCGCGTCCGTGAACCCGACGCGGCGCATCATCGCGTGGAGCGATTCGGCCGGCCCGTCGGGACGAGGCTTGGGCTGGTCTTGCGAGACCAGGTCCCAGTAGACGCGGTTGTAGTCGATCGGGCGCGGCTGCTTGCCGTTGCGGATGTCCAGCACGGTCCAGTACCGGCGCTCGTAGGCGGTGTCGCCCGTTGCGACATACGTGCGCGCCAGGCGCGTCAGGTCGTCGGAGCTCTGCCGCAACTCGTCGGCCAGCCGGAACGACGTGATGTGGACCTGCTGGCTGTGGCGCAGGGCGTGCTCGGTGCGGAACATCATCAGCGCGACCACCGCCAGGCCGGCGGCGAGCACGAACTGGATCGCGATGAAGCTGCGGTAGGGCCTGGTGAGGGACATGCTGCGACTCCCCGGGGCCATCACGGGTCTCGGTCCGGCACTGTCGCCCGCGGCGCGGGCAGCTCGGGGGCGGGGCGGCGCTCCGCGCGCATTATCGGCGCGTCGGCGCCAAAAGTGAACGGGCATCGCCTCGGGCGCCTCGGTGGCGCACCGGCACATTCAACACTAGAATGATCCTATTAGGTTCGCGAAACGTCCCGCTGGGCGCGCGGGGGCCGGCCGACAGCCCTCCCGATCGGCTGACCCGACATCCCTGCCGAGGCAACCGCATGCAATCACGTCTGTTGAAGCTGTTGTTCGTCGCCCTGACCGGCCTGGCCGCCGCGCTGCCCGCCGGCGCCGACCCGATTTCGTTGATCGGATCGATGGCGCCCGGGGCCACGACGTACTCGCTGTTCTATATCGACGTCTCGCGCCTGCGCGACCAGACGCTGGCGCAGGCGAAGGCGACCCTGGAGGGCCAGGTCGCGCCGTACGGCATCACCCCCGCCTACGTGAACGCGGACCTGAACGCGACGGCGATCACCTGCGGGCCGATGCACTTCGGCACCTTCGAGCTGTACTCCTACAACCGCGAGTCGCTGCTGCAGTCGGTCGAGGCGCCCCCGATCAACCTGACCCTCGATCGCGGCGTGAAGAACCTGCTCGCCGTGAACTTCCGCACGCCGGTGCTGCCCGGCGATCCCACCGATGTCGGCCACGCCGTGCACGTGCACTTCGACCAGCCCGTGCGTCAGTTCGGCCTGAAGATCGACGGCACCGCGGCGGCGGGCGGCTTCCTCATCACCGACACGCTGCGGTTCGCCGTGCAGACCGACGTCGACGGCGATGGCGTGGACGAGACCGTCACGATCGACCGCCCGCTGGTCGTCGACACGCCAGAGTTCGTGGGCATCGACGTGCCGACCGGCTTCAGCGACCTGCTGCTGACGCCGCTGGGCGGCGCGACGCAGGCGTACATGGCCGACTACTTCTCGTACGCGCCGCTGCCGCCGGTGGCGCCGGTGGCGCCGGCGGGCGCGGTGTTCGCGTTCGCGCCGCCGTCGCCGAACCCGTCGTCGGGCGCGGTCGCGTTCCGCTACACGCTGCCCGGCGGGGGCGCCGTCTCGGCCGCGGTCTACGGCCTGGACGGGCGCCGCGTGCGCGCGCTGCTGGACGGGTTCGCCGAGGCGGGAGAGGGCGTGGTGACGTGGGACGGCCGCGATGCGGGCGGCGTGCCGGCGCCGGCGGGCGTCTACTTCGTGCGGATGACGCAGGGTACGCGCAGCATCACCAGTCGCGTGGCCATCGTCCGCTAGGATGGGTCGTGCGGGGCGGCACGGTCAGCGGGTCGCGGCCGCCAGCCTCGCGAACAGTTCCCTCGCGCCGGCGTGAGACGGATCGAGCTTCAACGTGCGGCGGCAGCGGTCCGAGGCTGTCGCCGCATCGCCTTGCAGGGAGGCGATGAGCGCCAGGTTGTACTGCAGCGACGCCACGTCGGGGTGGCGCTCCTCGGCCGCCAGCAGCACCAGGCGCGCGTCGTCGAGGCGGCCCTGCTGCGCCAGCAGGGCGCCCAGGTTCAGCGAGGCCTCCATCAGTTCCGGCTTCAGCTGCAGCGCGGCGCGGAAGTGGCGCTCGGCCTCGGCGGTGCGGCCCAGTTCCAGGCAGGCATTCCCCGCGTTGTAGTGCGTGTCGCCGCGCGGGACCAGCGCCAGCGCGGCGTCCAGGTGCGCCAGCGCCTCGGCCGGCTTTCGCTGCGCGTCCAGCGCCAGGCCCAGATTGACGTGCGCCAGCTCGCTGTCGGGATTGACCGCCAGCGCGTGCGACCAGAAGGCGTCGTCGTCGCGCCAGGTGGCGACCTGCCGCAGGGAGCCCGTCGTCGCGGCGGCGCAGGCGACCATGCCCAGGACGAGCGCGGCGGCACGCCACGCGCGGCGCCCGGCCGCCAGTTGCAGCGCGGCGCCCGCGAGCGCCAGCCACACGCCCACGCCCGCGACGTAGGCGTAGCGGTCGGCCAGCGGCAGCTGCCCACCCTGCACGATCCCCAGCGACGGCAGCAGGCACAGCAGGAACCAGCCCCAGCCCAGCGCGACGAGCGGCGCGCGCCGGCGCCAGCGGTACGCCGCCCAGGTCAGGCCGGCCAGCGCCGCGATCGCCAGCAGCGCCGGCGCCAGCGTCGTCGCCACGTCCTGGTCGCGGTAGCGCACGGCCAGGTCCGCGGGCCAGGCCAGCCGCCGCAGGTAGCGGAACACGCCGACCGCCGCCTCGCCGCAGCGCACGGGCAGCGACTTGTGGAAGCGCGCGGCCAGGTCGGTCGACGGCGCCAGCTTGATCGCCGCCAGGGACACCGCCGCGGCCAGGGCAACCAGGCCGCCGGCCCACGCCAGGTCGGGCTTCCACGCGCGCCGCATCGCCGACGGCTTCCAGGCGCGCGAACGCACCACCAGCAGCAGCAGCGGCCCGGCGATGACCGCGGCCGGCTTGGCCAGCATCGCCAAAGCGGCCAACGCGCCGGCGCCTACGCGTCGCCGCATGTCCGCCGCGGCCAGCCCGAGCAGCAGCGAGCCCAGCAGGAACGCCGCCATCAGCAGGTCCTTGCGCGCCGTCACCCAGGCCACGGCCTCGACGTTGACCGGGTGCACGCCGAACAGCGCGGCGATGACCGCGGCGGCCGGCGCGCTGCCGCACAGCCGCCACGCCAGCAGGAACACGAGCACGACGTTCAGCAGGTGCAGCAGCAGGTTGGTGCGGTGGAAGCCGGCCGGGCCGTCGCCGGCCAGCGTGGCGTCGGCCTGCAGCGAGACCCAGGTGGCGGGCACCCACACCCCGGCGTGGCCGGTCGTGAACGCCCAGCCCAGCCCCGCGGGCGTCAGTCCCTGCAGCACGTGCGGGTTGCCCGAGACGTAGACGGGGTCGTCGTAGTTGATGAACCCGAAGCGCCCGACATCGCGGTAGACGAACCCCGCCAGCAGCAGGGCCAGCAGGACCGGCCAGGCGGCCAGGGTCCGGTCGCGGCGGGAGGGTTTGGCGACGTTGGGGAACATCGGCGCAGTATCGCGGGGGGCCCGACGGGCGTCAAGGGGGCCGCCGGGACCGACCGGCCTCGCTTGAGCCTCGCGCAAACGCCCCATCCTTGGTATCTTCATGTTCTGGCCCGGCGCAAGGGCGAACCGCCGGGGCCGCGACACACCATGGATCAGATGGATAGACACCGATGGATGCCCAACCCAGCCGCCTGACCTCTGAACGCCTCGACGAGCTGATGCCGCTGGTCTACGAGCAGCTGCGCCGGCTGGCCGCGCGCGGCCTCAAGAAGGAGCGCGCCGACCACGCCCTCGAGCCCACCGCCCTGGTCAACGAGGTGTACCTGAAGTTCCGCCAGCAGCGGCGGCTGGACATCCACGGGCGCACGCACTTCCTGGCGGTGGCGGCGGTGGCGATGCGGCAGATCCTGGTGGACCAGGCGCGCGCGCGACTGGCCGCCAAGCGCGGGGGCGGCGCGCTGCGCGTGACGCTGAACGAGGCCGCGCAGCTGCCGACGCGCGAGGCGCAGGACGTGCTGGCGCTGGACGCGGCGCTGGCCAAGCTGGCGCAGCTGGACCCGCAGGAGGCGCAGATCGTCGAGCTGAGCTTCTTCGGCGGCCTGACGCAGGTGGAGATCGCGACGCAGCTGGGTGTCTCGGAGCGGCACGTGCGCGGGCAGTGGCTGCACGCGCAGGCGTGGCTGCGGCGCGAACTGAGCGAGTAGGCGGGGAATCTTCCGTGAAGGACTACCGGACGGCCGCCAGCGCGGCCGTTTCGCTTTGCAGGCGACGGTGCAGGACGGGCCACTCGGCCGCAGGGACCAGCGTGGCGGCCCGCGCCAGAGACTGCCCCGCGGCCGCCCGCTGCGCGGCGTCGCCGGTCGCCGCCCACCGCAGGCGCGCCAGGCGCCCGCGACGCCAGGCCAGCTCGGCCGCCTGCACGGGGAACCGCTCCCCGGTCAGCACCGTCTCGGCAGCGGCCAGCAGCGAGTCGGCGCGCGCGAACCCCGCTCCCTGCGGCGCCAGCGCGCCCATCTCCGTCCAGGCGCTGCCACGCTCGAGGTCGGTCACCGCCAGCTCGAAGTCGTCGCGGTCCGGTCGCAGTGCGGCGGCGCCGGCGTCGAGTTCAGCCAGCGCGGCGGCAACGGATTCCTTCGCCGCGCCGCCGGGGCCGGCCATCGCGGCGCCGAGCAGGTCCAGGACGGCCCGGTCGCGACGCAGCTTCCAGTAGGAACGTCCCGCGGTCCCGGTGCGCAGATCGAGCGACTGGTCCAGGTACGCCCAGGCGGAGTCGGCGTCGTCGGCCGCGCCGCGGCGGTCGCCCGCCTCCCAGCGCAGGGCGGCGCGCACGGCGTGGGCGCGGGCCCGGGCGTGCGCCAGGTACGAGCGGCCGTCGATGCTGCGCGCGCTGTCGGCCAGCGCGGCGGTGCGCCCGTCGGCGACAGCCTCGTCGAGCTGGGCCATGTCGCCGAGGGCCTCGCCGTACGTGACGCGGGCATCGGCCAGGTCCAGCAGGATGTCGGCCAGGTCGCGTCGACGTTCGGGGGGGCTGGGTCCGTCGGGGCCGTAGTCGCCGCCGATCGCGTCGTGCACCAGGCGCGCCTCGCCGTACTGGCGCAGCGACAGCTCCAGGTTCGTGACCGGCGAGGCGTAGGTGGCCAGCAGCCCCGAGGCCATGCCCTGGGCCTGGAACGGGTGGTGCAGCCCCAGGCGGGCGATGCGCCCGTACACCGGCCACAGCGGGTCGGCGCCCGAGGCCGTGTCCCACGGCGGCTGGCTGCCCGCGCGGGCATCGCGCCAGTAGCCGCGCGCCTGCTCGATGACGGCCGGGTCGTGCGTGCGGGCGCCCAGGAAGTAGGCGAGCTCGCCCTGCCGCCAGTAGGTGTAGCGCTGCAGCGCCACGAAGCAGGGGCGCGGCGGCACGTGCGCCAGCTCCTCGCGCGCGGCGGCGAACAGCCGCGAGGCCTCCTGCAGCGTCGCCGGCGTGGGGGCGTCGTCGTGGCGCTTGCGGTCGCCCTCCTCGAGCAGCGCCATCACGTGGGCCAGCGAGGCGGGCGGCGTCGCGGGCCGGACCAGCAGCACGACGGCAACCACCGCGGCCACCGCCGCCAGCACGGCGCCCGCGGCAACGGCGCGCCGCAGCCGCGGCCGCGTGCGCAGGTGGCGGCGCCAGCGCTTCAGC
>CAINDZ010000614.1 GCA_903847545.1 uncultured bacterium
CACGCCGTGGCGGCCGCTGGTGCACGTCGAGGACATCGCCCGCGCCTACGTCGCCCTGCTCGAGGCCGACCGCTCGCTGGTGCACGGCCGCGCGTTCAACGTCGGCACCACCACCGAGAACTACCGCATCCGCGAGGTGGCGGAGATCGTGCACGACGTGGTGCCCGGCTGCGAGATCGGCTTCGCCGAGGGGGCCAGCCCGGACCTGCGCTGCTATCGCGTCGACTGCAACCTGCTGGCTCGCACCATCCACGAGTTCAAGCCGCAGTGGACCGTGCGCCGCGGCGTCGAGCAGCTGTACGAGGCCTACGCGCGCGTCGGCCTGAAGCTCGAGGACTTCGAGGGGCCGCGCTTCAAGCGCATCGACCACGTCAAGCAACTGCTGCAGGCCGGTCGCCTCGACCCGAGCCTGCGCTGGACCGGCAAGCCGGGGGGAAGCCACTGATGTCCGCGTACGCCCACCACTGCCGCTCGTGCGGCGCCGCCGGCCTCGAGACCGTGCTGGACCTGGGCTCGACGCCCCTGGCCGACCGCATGCCGCCGGCCTCGCAGGCGGACACGCCCGAGCCGCGCTTCCCCCTGGAAGTCGCCTTCTGCCCGGAGTGCTCGCTGCTGCAGATCCTTGAGACCGTCGACCCGGCAATGCTGTTCGACGCCGACTACCCGTACTTCTCGTCGTTCAGCAGGTTCCTGCTTGAGCACTCGCGGGACAACGTGCTGGAGATCATCGAGCGCCGCGGCCTCGGCCCCGGCAGCCTGGTCGTCGAGTTGGCCAGCAACGACGGCTACCTGCTGCGGAACTACGTCGAGAAGGGCGTGCCCGTGCTGGGCATCGACCCGGTGCCCGCCCTGTGCGAGGCCGCCGAGAAGATCGGCGTGCGCAGCCGGGCCGAGTTCTTCGGCCTGGAGGTGGCCCGCAAGCTGGTCGCCGAGGGCTTCCGCGCCGACGTCATCCATGGCAACAACGTGCTGGCCCATGTCGCGGACACCAACGGTTTCGTGGCCGGCATCGCCGCGCTGCTGAAGGACGACGGCCTGGCCGTCATCGAGTTTCCCTACGTGCGCGACCTGATCGACCACTGCGAGTTCGATACGATCTACCACGAGCACCTGTGCTACTTCTCGGCGACCGCGGTCGACAAGCTGCTGCGCCGGCACGGGCTGTTCCTGAACGACGTGCGGCGCCTGCCGCTCCACGGCGGCTCGCTGCGGCTGTACATCGGCAAGCAGGACGCGCCGAACGACGCCGTGACCGGGCTGCTGGCCGAGGAGCGAGCGCTGGGCCTGGACGCCATCGGCTACTACCGCGAGTTCTCCGAGCGCGTGGAGGACCTGCGCGAGCAGTTGCTGGACCTGCTGCACGGCCTGAAGACGGCCGGCCGGTCCATCGCCGCCTACGGCGCCGCCGCCAAGGGCAGCACGCTCATCAACTACGTCGGCATCGGGAACGACATCCTGGACTTCGTGGCCGACAAGAACGTGCACAAGCAGGGCCGGCTCATGCCCGGCCAGCGCATCCCCATCGTGGCGGCCGAAGAGATCGCCGCGCGACGGCCCGACTACGTGCTGCTGCTGCCCTGGAACCTCGAGAGCGAGATCCTGGCCCAGGAGCAGGCGTACCGCGACGCGGGCGGCAAGTTCATCATCCCGGTGCCCTCGCCGCGCATCGCCTGAGCGGCGGCGCGCGCTTCCCGAACGAACGGACGGACGACGTTGAGCGACCACGCCGCGCAGCCGCTGTGCCCCAACTGCCTGGCCGGCCGGATGGAGACCTTCCACACCGCCCGGCGGGTGCCGACCAACAGCTGCATCCTGCTGTCGACCCGTGACGAGGCGCTGGCCTACCCCACGGGCGACATCGCCCTGGGCTTCTGCCGCGCCTGCGGCTTCGTGTCCAACACGGCGTTCGACGCGAAGCTGACCGAGTATTCGGGCCGCTACGAGGAGACGCAGGGGTTCTCGCCCACCTTCCAGCGCTTCCACCGCGACCTGGCCGACCGCGTCATCGCGCGGTTCGGCCTC
>CAINDZ010000615.1 GCA_903847545.1 uncultured bacterium
CGGACCGCGTCCCCTGCGCCGGCGAGCGCGTCGAACCCTGGCCGCCGCCGCTCGCGGGCGCGCTCGCCCCCGCGCCCGCCAGGCGCCGCGCCAGGTCCGCCAGCAGCACGCGCGACTCGAAGCGGCAGTACTCGACGACCGAGGCCTCGAGCAGGATGCGCGGCTGCGTGCTGCGGTGGATGCGCTCGAAGTTGCGGCCGGCCACGTCGATCAGCGCCAGCAGGTCCTGCTCGGCGAACCCCGCCGCATGCCCGCGCAGCACCTCGACGCGATCGGGCGGCAGGTCGATCATCGGCGCCAGCTGCGGGTCGATGCGCAGCAGCAGCAGGTTGCGGAAGTTGGTCACGACGCCACGCGCGAAGCCGTCCAGGCTCTGCCCAGCGGCCGCGAGGTCCTCGACCAGGCGCAGCGCCCGCGCCGCGTCCTTCGCCAGGATGCACTCGTTCAGTTCCAGGAACAGGCCGCTCTCGACCAGGCCGAACGCGTCGGCGACGGCCTTCTCGTCGATCGTCCCCTCGCACCCGGCGATCACCTGGTCCAGCAGGCTCAGGCCGTCGCGCATGCTGCCCTCGGCCAGGCTCACGAGCAGGCGCAGTCCCGACTCGTCGACGGCGACTCCCTCGGCGGCCGCCACCTCCTTCAGGCGCGCCGCCAGCTCGTCGCGCCCGAGCAGGCGGAAGTCGAACCGCTGGCAGCGGCTGAGGATCGTGCGCGGGATCTTGTTCGGCTCGGTCGTCGCGAAGAAGAAGTACACGCGCGCCGGCGGCTCCTCGAGGATCTTCAGCAGCGCGTTGAACGCGCCCTTCGACAGCATGTGTACTTCATCGATGATGAAGACGCGGCTGTTGCCGCCGCCCGTCGAGTACTGCGCCATGTCGCGCAGCTCGCGGATGTTGTCGACGCCCGTGTTGCTGGCCGCGTCGATCTCGAGCACGTCCAGGTCGCCGCCGCGCGCGATGGCCTTGCAGGTCTCGCACTGGCCGCAGGGGTCGCCGTCCTTCGGCGCCGCGCAGTTGATCGCCTTGGCGAGCAGGCGCGCCACCGTGGTCTTGCCGCACCCGCGCGGTCCCGAGAACAAATAGGCGTGGCTCAACTTGCCCTTGCGCAGGGCCGCGCGCAGGGTCGACGTCACGTGCCCCTGGCCCACGACCTGGTCGAAGGTCTCGGGTCGGTACTTGCGGGCAATGGCCTGGTACGACATGGCGCTCCGCCTGATGGGATCGACGTGGAGAGCGGGCCGGCGGCATCGTCGGCGCGGCGAAATCTATCACGCGGGCACGCGCGGTCGCCACCCGCTTTTGGCGCCCGGCCGCCGTCGCGGCGCGGCAGCACGTCGACCGCGAAAAGAAAGCGGCCTCCGGGCTTCCGGAGGCCGCTGGCAGGCGGGCCAGGCTGGCGGCGCACACGTCGAAGGGAACGTACCGCTGCTACTTTCCAGTCCTGACGGGGTTGGTGCTCCGGCGTCACGCCGGGCCTGACCCATCATGCCTTCCCGGCCCCGGGGGCCGGCTGTTCGGGGTGGTGGAGATGAACGGGATCGAACCGTCGACCTCCTCGTTGCGAACGAGGCGCTCTCCCAGCTGAGCTACATCCCCACCCGAATCTCGACCAATCGTAGTGAAACTGCGCCGAAACGCAAGCCGTCCCGGTGGCCGCCGCGCGGCGTCACGCGCCTCGAGGGACGGCGCGGCGCGCGGCCGGTGCGTGAATCATGGCGGAGAGGCAGGGATTCGAACCCTGGGAACCCGCGAAGGTTCAACGGTTTTCGAGACCGCCCCGTTCAACCGCTCCGGCACCTCTCCGCGAAATCTTTCCTGTGCGCGCTGGCGGAGAGGGAGGGATTCGAACCCTCGGTACCTTCCGGCACACACGATTTCCAATCGTGCCGATTAAGCCACTCTCGCACCTCTCCACCGGGACAGGGCGGGCAATATAGCATCGGGTTTTCGGAAAATCAACGTGCCGTCTTGGGGGCTTTCGGGGGCCGAAAACGGCCGCCCGCAGGGGGTTCAGCCCCCTGCCCCGCCCCCGCGCCGGTCCTGGAAGAACGTCCGCAGCAGGTCGGCGCAGGGCCCGGCCAGGATGCCGCCGACCACTTCCACCCGGTGCCGGTAGGGATTGCCGTCCAGCAGGCGGGCCGTGGAGACCACCGCACCGGCCCGGGGGTCGGCCGCCCCGAAGACCACCCGCCCCACCCGCGCCAGCAGGATGGCGCCGCAGCACATCGTGCACGGTTCGAGGGTCACGTACAGCGTGGCGTCGTCCAGGCGCCAGTCGCTGCGCGCAGGCACACCGTCGTCACCGTCCGGCTCCTCGTCCCGGCCGCCGGAGGCGCCGCCGGCGGCCCCGATCGCCAGGATCTCGGCATGCGCCGTGGCGTCCCGCAGCGCCTCGACCTGGTTGTGGCCGCGCGCCAGCACGGCGCCGTCGCGCACCACCAGGGCGCCGACGGGCACCTCGCCGCGGCCGGCCGCGTCGCGCGCCAGCCGCAGCGCCTCGTGCATCCAGCGCTCGTCCGGGGCGAACGAGCCGCCCAGCAGCGAAGACCCCGGCCCGCTCATCGCGCGACCGCCTCGACGCCGACCG
>CAINDZ010000616.1 GCA_903847545.1 uncultured bacterium
CCGATGCCGAACACCGGCAGGTCGGACGCACCCAGGTCATGGCGCACGCCCCACAGCTTCAGCGCCGAGGCGCCGAGCATCGCCGGCACGGCCAGGAAGAACGAGAACTCGGTGGCGGCCAGGCGCGACAGGCCGAGCGCGAGCCCGCCCATGATCGTCGCGCCCGAGCGCGACACGCCCGGGAATAGAATGGCCAGCACCTGGATGAGGCCCACGTACAGCGCCAGCTTCCAGGGAATGTCGTCGATGGTCGCGACCGTGACGCGGTGCTTCGCGCGCTCGATCAGCAGGATGGCCACGCCGCCGGCAGCCAGGGCGATGGCCACCGGCAGCGGGTGGAAGAAGTGCGCCTCGATCCAGTCGTCGGTGGGCAGCCCCACCACGACGGCCGGGATGGTGCCGATGACCAGGTTGACCAGCAGCGTGCGCGCACGGCCGGGCTTCCAGAAGTTCAGCGCCAGGTCGAGGAACTTCGCGCGGTACATCCAGAGCACGGCCAGGATGGCGCCGAGCTGGATGAACACGGTGAAGGCGTTTTCCTTGTGACCCGTGAAGTCGAGCCAGTCCTGCACCAGGATCAGGTGGCCGGTCGAGGAGACCGGAACGAATTCCGTGGCCCCCTCGACCAGACCGAACAGTGCAGCCTTCAACCAGAGGAAGGCGTCCACTTACACCTCGGAGTCCTTGATGCTCATGTCGAAGAACGACTTCAGGATGAAGACGATCGCGACGGCCAGGAAGACGCCGGCGATGACCGTCAGCATCATCGGGTTCTGCTCGCGCGCGACGATGGCCAGTTCGATGGCCAGCAGGCCGAACAGCGTCGTGAACTTCACGATCGGGTTCATGGCCACCGACGAGGTGTCCTTGAACGGGTCGCCAACCGTGTCGCCCACGACCGACGCCGCGTGCAGGTCGGTGCCCTTCTGCTTCAGGTCGACCTCGACCACCTTCTTGCAGTTGTCCCAGGCGCCGCCCGCGTTGGCCATGAAGATGGCCTGGTAGAGGCCGAACAGCGCGATCGAGATCAGGTAGCCGATGAAGAAGAACGAGTCGAAGCAGGCGAAGGCCAGCGTCGTGAAGAACACGGCGATGAAGATGTTGATCATGCCCTTCTGCGCGAACTTCGTGCAGATGGCCACCACCTTCTTGCTGTCCTCGGTCGACGCCTTGGCGGCGTTGCTGTCGAGGCGGATGTTCTTCTTGATGAACTCCACGGCGTGGTAGGCGCCGCTGGTCACGGCGTGCATCGAGGCGCCGCTGAACCAGAAGATCATGGCGCCGCCGGCGATGAGGCCCAGCAGGAACGGCGGGTTCATCAGCGACATCTTGTCGATGTTCATCGTCAGGCCGTGGGTCAGCAGCATGATGATCGAGAAGATCATCGTGGTCGAGCCCACCACCGCGGTGCCGATCAGCACGGGCTTGGCCGTGGCCTTGAACGTGTTGCCGGCGCCGTCGTTGGCCTCGAGGTACTCCTTGCCCTTGTCGAAGTCGGGAACAAAGCCAAAGTCGCGCTTCACTTCCTCCTTGATGCCGGGCAGCGTCTCGATCAGCGACAGCTCGAACACCGACTGGGCGTTGTCCGCCACCGGGCCGTACGAGTCGACGGCGATCGTGACCGGGCCCATGCCCAGGAAGCCGAAGGCCACCAGGCCGAACGCGAACACGGCGGGCGCCGCCATCAGGACCGACAGGCCCATCGTGCTGATGCCGAAGGCGATCAGCATGAGGACCAGGATGACCATGCCCATCCAGTAGGCCGAGAAGTTGCCGACGGTCAGGCCGGCCAGGATGTTCAGCGAGGCGCCGCCCTTGCGCGAGGCGTTGACGACGTGCTTGACGTGCTTGGACTCGGTCGAGGTGAAGATCTTGACCAGCTCGGGAATCACCGCGCCAGCGATGGTGCCGAGGCTGATGATCGAGGCCAGCTTCCACCACAGCGACGGGTCGGGCATGCCCTTCAGCGAGAGCGCCGACAGCACGTACGTGACGACGATCGACAGGATCGAGGTGATCCAGACCAGCGAGGTCAGGGGCAGCTCGAAGTTCATGTGGTCGGCCTTGCCCCACTTGCCCTTGGCGTAGAGGTCGTTGATGAAGTACGAGCCGGCGCTGGTCAGGATCATCGCCAGGCGCATCAGGAAGATCCAGACCAGCATGGTGGCCTGGTATTGCGTCTGCACGGCCAGCACGATGAACGTGATCAGGGCAACGCCCGTCACGCCGTAGGTCTCGAAGCCGTCGGCGGTGGGGCCGACCGAGTCGCCGGCGTTGTCACCGACGCAGTCCGCGATCACGCCCGGGTTACGCGCGTCGTCTTCCTTGATGTTGAAGACGATCTTCATCAGGTCCGAGCCGATGTCCGCGATCTTCGTGAAGATGCCGCCGGCGATACGCAGCACCGACGCGCCCAGCGACTCGCCGATGGCGAAGCCGATGAAGCACGGCCCGGCGTAGTCGCGCGGGACGAACAGCAGGATCAGCAGCATCACGAACAGCTCGACCGAGATCAGCAGCATGCCGATCGACATGCCGGCCTGCAGCGGGATCGCGTAGGTCGGGAACGGCTTGCCGCGCAGCCCCTCGAACGCCGAGCGCGAGTTGGCGAACGTGTTGATCCGCATGCCGAACCACGCCACGCCGTAGCTGCCGAGGATGCCGACCACCGAGGCGATCAGGATCATCGACACCTTGACGACGCTGAAGTGCTGCAGCACCCCGAAGTACGCCACGATGATGACCGCGATGAGCGCCTCGAGGATGATGATGAACTTGCCCTGCGTGACCAGGTAGGTCTTGCAGGTCTCGTAAATGAGGTCGGAAATCTCCGCCATGCTCTTGTGGACCTTGATGGCGGCCAGCTTGCGGTACTGCAACAGACCGAAGGCCAGGCCGAACAGGCACACCAGAAGGCCGATCAGCAACAGCGAGTGGCCGTCGGTGCCCAGCAGATTCACCGAGCGCAGGTCCGGCAGGACCAGGTCGGCCTCGCTGGCGCGGGCCGCCGGCGCGAGCGCCAGGCTGGCCGCGAGGGCGGTCAGAACGCGGGATGACTTCAAGAGCACTTCCTCCGGAAAAAATGGAATCGCCGCAGGCGGGCAAATGGACGCCCGAGAATACACTGTTTCCTTAAGGGTCGCAAACGTTGGATTTGTCGGGGGTTCGGGGGGTTGGAGCGGTGCGCTCGTCGGGCGGCGTATCTTGTTTTATGACATTTTGTTGTGATTTTGAGTTTTGATATCCGTGGGTGGGGGCCAGGAGGCGGGGTGACGCGTCGTTGAGGCGGGAAGGCGGTGCGGGAGGGTTGGGGTTTGGGGGGAGGTGGGCTGGGGCGTGGTTGCGCTGTTCGTGGTCTGGTGTGGTGCGGGGGGTGGTGTGGCGAGGGTTTGGGGATGGTTGGCGGGGTTTCATGGGTGTGGTGGTTGGGGTTTTGGGGTGGGGTGGTTGTGGTGACGCTAGTCGGGGGCTTCGCGGCGGCCGGTCGAGAGGGGTGCGGGGCAGTTGCGCCGGCGCTAGTCAGGCCACCCCCGCGCCGGTGGAAAGGGGCCCGCGCCACTTGCGCCGGCGCAAGTCCGGCTGGCTCGGCGTCCGGTTGAGAGGGTCCAGCTCCACTTGCGCCGGCGCAAGTCCGGCCAGCCCGGCGCCTGGTTGAGCGGGTCCGGCGCCACTTGCGCCGGTGCAAGTCCGGCCAGCCCGGCGCCTGGTTGAGAGGGTCCGGCGCCACTTGCGCCGGCGCAAGTCGGGCCAGCCCCGGCGCACGGTCGAGAGGTCGGGCGCCACTTGCGCCGGCACAAGTCTGCCCCTCCCGCGCGCCCGGTCGAGAGGGGCCGGCTCCACTTGCGCCGGCGCCCGGTCGAGTGGGCGCGGCGCTTCTTGCGTCGGCGCAAGTAACCACCGGCCCTCCCGTCTGGAGGGGGGTGGGCAGCGAAGGTGCCGGGGTACGACCTCTGGCCGTGGCTAGCTCGGCCCGTCGTTCAGGCGAAGGACCGGTTGGGCCGGATCCAGATCGATAGGGGCGGCCCGACTTGCGTCGGCGCAACTCAAGCTGGCCCGTCACCCCGTCGCAAGAGCCACCCCGACTTGTGCCGGCGCAACTCAAGCCGGCCCGACGCCTGTGCGAAGTCCGCCGCCACTTGCGCCGGCGCAACTCAAGCCCGCCCGACGCCCCTGCGAAGTCCGCTCCCACTTGCGCCGGCGCAACTGGGCGGGCGCCCAGCTCCTGTCCCAAATCCGGCTGGGGAAAATCCCCCACTCCCCCCGCAGGTCGGGTCCGCCGCCCCCCACCCGCGGCGGAATCGCCCAGCCCCCGCCTACCTCCGTAGCGCCCTCCAATGGCCACCCCAAAACACTGTATACCGAATACCGACATATCAAAACGTTGTCTTATAACAAATTAACCAGCAACGCGTCCCATCCACTTGCGCCGGCGCAACTCCCCCTCGCCCCGCCGAATCGCTGGCCCCGCGCGCGCTGAGCCTGTATGATCAGCGCTCATCATCAACCCCATGGC
The DNA here is from genome assembly GCA_903847545.1 of uncultured bacterium. GTDB lineage: Bacteria > Krumholzibacteriota > Krumholzibacteriia > LZORAL124-64-63 > LZORAL124-64-63 > CAINDZ01. Next base: position 4,514 of record CAINDZ010000616.1, read on the forward strand.
CCGCGCCCGGGCGCTGAAATGGACGGGAACAACGTCATGACCTCGTGGACCAGCCGGCGGGTCGCGATCGCGGCCGTTGTGCTCTCTCTATTAGTAGTGTCGGGGAACGGCTGGGCCGAGGAGCCCGGGATCAACCTCTATGGGTTCTCGCACCATGGGAACAAGGAGGTGTTCGGGCACCTGCACGAGTTCAATCCCGGGGCGGGCGTGCAGTGGACGTTTTCGCGGTCGGGGCGGGCATCGCTGGAGGGGAATGCGGGGATCTACTCGGACTCGTTCGCCCATGCCAACTACCACCTGTCGTTGGGGGGGCG
>CAINDZ010000617.1 GCA_903847545.1 uncultured bacterium
AGCGGCCTGCCCGCCGCCGAGCGGGCGCGCTGCCGCGCCGGCGTCGCCCGCTGGGTCAAGTGGGGTGCCTGGCGCCAGTTGCGCGGGGACATCGCCTACAACCTGCGCCACGCCCGCTAGGCGACGTTCCCGCCGCGCACGCAAGTTGTTGAAAACCGATACGCATCCTCCATTATTTGCTGTCATGATCTTGTCACAATTTTTAATGTTATTTTCCTAACAACTTGCGGCAGAGACTCCAACCATTCCGGTATGATCAATCGCGTTGCCGGCGGTTCCGGCGCCCTCGCGGCCACCGGGTGGTGCCGCGACCGGAACCGCGCCGACATGTAACGCGACCGTGACCCGCCGGTCGATCCCCTGAAGTGGAGTTCCCATGCCATCGCGCCACCGCCGCCGCGCGGCGACCATCGCCGTCGTGTCCCTGCTGCTGGCCGTCGTCGCCAGCGGCGCCCTTGCCCAGATGCTGCTCGACCCCATGACACAGCCGAAGTTCGTCAACCCCGTGCCGGTGCCGCCGGCGATCGATGTGACCGCGGGCGGCAGCTACGTCTTCGACGTCAAGCCGTGCGTGCAGAACCTGGGCCTGGTCGACCCCGTCACCGGCGCGCCGCTGATGACCAACCTGTGGGGCTACGACGGCCGCTACCCCGGCCCCACGTTCGTGGCCCGCAAGAACGTCCCGGTGGAACTGGAGTGGCGCAACCGCCTGGTCGACGCGAACGGCGTCCCGGTGCCGCACCTGCTGCCGGTCGACACGTCGATCCACTGGGCCGAGCCGGACAACTGGCCGGCCTGCGGCGTGCCCCTGGTCACGCACATCCACGGCGGCCACACCGAATCGGCCAGCGACGGCCTGCCCGACGCCTGGTACACGCCCGACTACGGCCAGGTGGGTTCCGGCTTCGTCAAGCCGAAGTACTATTACGACAACAGCCAGGAAGCGGCGACGATCTGGTACCACGACCACGCCATGGGCGTGACGCGCCTGAACGTGCACGCCGGCCTGGCGGGCTTCTACCTGATCCGCGATGACAACGAGGATGCGCTGGCGGCCGCGAACAACCTGCCCGTCGGCCCCTACGAACTGGGCCTGGCCATCCAGGACCGCAACTTCACGGCCGACGGCCAGCTGTACCGTCCGTCCTTCCCCCCCATGCCGGGCGGCCCGGAGCCGAGCATCCAGCCCGAGTACTTCGGCGACTTCATCCTCGTCAACGGCATGGCCTGGCCCGTGCTCGACGTCGAGCCGCGCCAGTACCGGCTGCGCATCCTCAACGGCTCGGACTCGCGCTTCTACGACATGTGGCTGACCGACCCGCTGCTGGCCACGGGCGCCGTGCCGACGATGCACCAGATCGGGACCGACTCGGGGCTGCTCAACGCGCCGGTCCCGCTGCCGCGCCTGCTGCTGGGCTGCGGCGAACGCGCCGACGTCGTCGTCGACTTCTCGAACCCGGCGCTGGCCGGCCGCACGTTCATCCTGAAGAACAGCGGCAAGACGCCGTTCCCCGCGGGCACGAACACCGACCCGCGCACGACGGGCCAGGTCATGGCCTTCCGCGTCAGCAAGCCCCTGGACCCGGCGTACCCGAAGACCACGCTGCCGACGAACCTGCGCCCGGTGTCCGGCCCGATCCAGCCGCTGGTGGCGACGCCCGGCCTGCCCGAGCGCCCGCTGATCCTGGCCGAGATGATGGACCAGTACGGCCGCATGATGCCCATGCTCGGCACGGCCGCGCAGGGCGCCATGATGTACATGGATCCCGTCACCGAGAACCCGATGCTGGACGACACCGAGATCTGGACGATCTACAACACGACGCCGGACGCGCACCCGATCCACCTGCACCTGGTGGCGTTCCAGATCCTGAGCCGGCAGAAGTACA
>CAINDZ010000618.1 GCA_903847545.1 uncultured bacterium
CAGCGGCCGGCCGGCTCGACGGCTCAGTGCACCAGGCAGGCGCCCGGCGCGGCGGGGTTGGAGAGGACCATGACGCCCGGCCGGCTGTCGAACGACTGGAACTCGCGTATGAGTCCGGGGTCGCGCGGCAGTTCGATCGGCCTCGACGCGCGGTTCCGGACATAGGCCGACAACCCCGCCGGGAAGTCGGTGCTGCCGACCTCGTTGACGGCGTAGATCGCGCCGTCGAACACCGTGAGGTAGAGGCCCGGGACGGGCTGGCCGCCGCCCTGCAATTCGACCGGCACCCCGAGGCTGGCGCACCCGTCGCCGCCCTCCTGACACCAAAGCAGGGCGTAGTCGGTGCCCCGGATGCCGATGGTCGACGCCACCGTCTCGGTCTGGTGGGCGTCCTTGTTGCCCCGCTTGCCCACCAGGCCCGAGACCACCCGCAGGCCGCCCTTGACCAGGTTGAACTTCGCCTCGTCCTTGTCCGGGGCGTCCACCTCGTAACCGTACCTGGTGATCGCCACCCGGCTGTTCGGGCGCAGGGTGATCTGGGTGTCGTCGGTGAACTTCAGCCGCACCACCCCCGCCTTGCTGGTCAGCACGACGTCGCCGGCCTCGACCTTGGAGTCCTTGGCGAGGACGCGGGTGCTGCCGTCCGGTTTCAGAATCGAGACCGCCCCGACCACGCTGGTCGCGACGGCCGCCTCGCCGGCCAGGGCGAGACCGGCCATGAGCCAGAGCGCGAGGCCCAGGACGGCCGCGCGGGGGGAGACGGCCGGCTTAGTGGCAGACCAGGCGAGACGCATTCTGGACCTCCTGGCGGTTGGCATCTTGGGTGAACTGGTTGAAGAGCAGCCTGAGGGTGTCCATGACCTCCGGGGAAGGCGTCATGCCCGGGTCCATCAGGCTCGGCGTAACCAGCACGTAGAGAGGGAGCTGGTCACTGGCCGGCGGCCCGTCCGCGGCGGCCCGGCCGCCGGCCGCCAGGGTCGCGGTCCCGGGGGCGCCGTTGGCGCCGGACGCGGTTCCGGGGGTCCCCGTCGCCCCGCCGGACGAGCCCGCGAATCCGGTCGGGCTGTCGTAGGCCGACAGGCTGGTCAGGCCGGACGGCGTCTCGACCCCGACGTAACTCTGGGTGATGGCGACTATGACCGGGGATGGGGTGGGCGGGGGAGCCGTGTTGGAAACCTGGGCGGTCAAATCCACGCTGTTCGGAGCCGAGGCCAGGTTATAGCCCACCAGGTAATTCGACTGAGCCGGCGTAGTGATGGTGGCGAAGGCTCCGCTGATCGTTCCGGCCGTCAGGGCGCCGGAATAGGTCGTCGTTGTCGTGGGAGCATAGCCGTTGACATGGCTGATATTGAGCGTGCCGTCCAGGGCGGCCGTCCCGGTCACGTCGATCCAGTCGTAGCTGGTGCCCTGGCCGGTGCCGCCGATCTCGACCTGGGTCACCGAACTGGCGCCGAGGCTGAGGTTGCCGGCGATGGTCAGATGGCCGGGCGAGAAACCGGGATTCAAGCTGCCGCCGTCGATCGCCACGGTGCCGGTGATCGTGCCGCCGGTGGGGACGCTGCCACCTATGACACCGCCGCTCAAACTACCGCCGCTGAGGGTGAGGTTGCCGGTGATATCTCCGCCGTTGAGCAGCAGGCTGCCGGCGTTCTGCAGGTAACCGTTCGAGAAGGTTGTCGTTCCGGCATTGGCTTTGAAGGCGCCGGCATTGGTGAACGCCTGGCTGAAGGTGAGTCCGCCACCGGAGTTGATGGTGCCGGTGTTGGTGATGGCGTTAGCGATGGTCTGGTTGGCGAGGCTCATCGTGCCGGCGTTGGACAGGGCGCCGCTGCCCGTCAGCGTCCCCCCTGTGATATTGAACGTGCCCGTGACGTTGAGTGGGCCATTGTTGGTCAATGTTCCGCCCTCCAGGGTTAACGTAACCCCAGCCGGGATGGTCGTCGCGTTGGTCGACGTGGTATTGAAGGTCAGGCCGCCCGAACGCAGGGTGAGGGAGCCGTCAGGCAAGGTGAGGTTGGTGAAGGCATAGGTGATGTTCGGGGCATTCAGGACACGGTCACCGCTGCCGCCGAATGCAAAGGTGCCAGTTCCGATATTCAGGGTGCCATTGCCTGCGATGGTGCCGCCTGACCAAGTCAGAGTACTGGTCGATCCACCCAGGGCCAGCGTGCCGCCAGTCCCGCCAGTCCCGCCAGTCCCGAGATTGACCGTGCCGGCAGTCAGATCGACGCGTGCACCGCCAACGGTCACGGTACCACCGATAGTTAACGTGCCTTCGTTGGCAAGACTCAAGGGCATCGA
>CAINDZ010000619.1 GCA_903847545.1 uncultured bacterium
CGCAGCACGGCCGAGCTGATCGAGGAGTCGCGCAACAACGCGGCCGCCGGCGTGACGGTCAGCCGCGAGGTCGACGCGGTGCTGCGGCAGATCGCCGGGCGCATCGACCAGGTCTCGTCGCTGATGAGCGAGGTGGCCACCGCCAGCGGCGAGCAGTCGCAAGGCATCGAGAAGGTCAGCAAGGGCATCGTCCAGCTCGAGGGCACGACGCAGGGCACCGCCGCCACGGCCGAGGAGTCGGCGGCCGCCGCGGTCATGATGGCCGGGCAGGCCGACCTGCTGCGCGGCATCGTCGGCGACCTGTCGCGCCTGGTCGAGGGGCACGAGGTCCGCTAGGCGGCGGGGCGCACCGGCCGCGGCCGGCTAGTAGCCCTGCGCGCAGCCGTCCTTCCGCTTCTCGGTGGCGCCGCAGTAGATGCCCGTCGCCGGGTCACGCCGGATCGCCTGGTAGCCGCCGTACGCGCCCACCGGTTCGTCTTCGAGCCGGTGGCCGCGTTCTTTCAGCTCCTCGAGCACCGCCGCGGGCAGCCCCGCCTCGATGTGCAGCACGCCGCCGTCGGTCATGCCGGTGCCCGTCGGCTCGGCCGAGCCCGTGTGGTGGAAACGGATCGCGTCGCCCGCCTCCTGCAGGTTCATCCCGAAGTCGACCAGGTTGACGATCACCTGCGCGTGCCCCTGCGGCTGCATGTCGCCGCCCATCAGCCCGAACGCCATCAGCGGCTTGCCGTCCTTCGTCACGAAGGCGGGGATGATCGTGTGGAACGGCCGCTTGCCCGGCTCGAGCGAGTTGGGACGCCCCGGCTGCAGGTCGAACAGGTTGCCGCGGTCCTGCAGGCAGAAGCCGAGCGACGGGATGACGTAGCCCGACCCGAAGCCGGTGTAGTTGCTCTGGATCAGCGCCACCATCATGCCGTCGGCGTCGGCCGTGCACAGGAAGGTGGTCTCCTTGCGGTTGAGCGCGGGCGGGTCGCCGGGCTCGACGCGCTGCGCCGCCTGCCGCGGGTCGATGAGCGCGGCGCGCGCACGGGCGTAATCCTTGCCCAGCAGCTCGGCCACCGGCACCGCGGCGAACTCGGGGTCGGCGTAGTAGCGGGCGCGGTCGGCGAAGACCAGCTTCTTCGCCTCGGTGAACACGTGCCAGAAGTCGGCCGAGTCGCGGCCCATCGCCTTCAGGTCGAACGTCTCGAGGATGTTCAGCAGCTGCAGCGCGGCGATGCCCTGGCCCGGCGGCGGCAGCTCCCACACGTCGTAGCCGCGGTAGCTGGTCGACACGGGCTCGCACCACTCGGACGTGTGGCGCGCGAAGTCCCCGGCGGCGAAGAAGCCGCCGTTCGCCTGCGAGTAGCGCACCAGCTCGGCGGCGATGGGCCCGCGGTAGTATGCGTCGGCGCCGCCGTCGGCCACCAGCTGCAGCGTGCGCGCGAGCGCCGGGTTGCGGAAGACCTCGCCCTCGCGCGGCGCGCGGCCGCCGGGCAGGAACACCTCGGCGAAGCCCGGGAAGTCCTTGAAGCGGCGGCTGCCGCGCTCCCAGTCCGAGGCGATCACCGGCGAGACCGGAAAGCCGTCCGCTGCGTAGCCGATGGCCGGCGCCAGCACCCGCGCCAGCGGCAGCCTGCCGAACTTCGCGTGCAACTGGGCCCAGCCGTCGACGGCGCCGGGCACGGTCCACGAGTACGGCGAGTACAGCGGGATGGTGCCGTCGGGCTCGGCCGGCACCTTGTCGGCCGTCAGCGCCAGCGGCGAGCGGCCGCACGCGTTCAGCCCGTGCAGCTTCCCGTCGCGCGGGTCCCATACGATGGCGAACAGGTCGCCGCCCACGCCGTTGGCCGTCGGCTCCATCAACCCGAGGCAGGCGTTGACCGCGATCGCCGCGTCGACGGCGCTGCCGCCGGCCTTGAGGATGTCGATCCCCGCCTGCACGGCCAGCGGCTGCGCGGCGCAGACCATGCCGTGCTCGCCGTAGACGGGCGAGCGCGTGGCGGTGCCGCGCTCGGCGCGCGCGAGCGGCGCGGCCAGCGACAGGAACAACAAGACGACGACGGGCGTGAGGCGTGACGGCATGGCGACGACTCCTTGCAGGCCGGGCGTGAACGACGCGCGGGCAGCGTACCACGAAGGCGCTGCCCGCACAGCCGGACGTTCACGATGTGCGGTGGCGCGCCTACCGGTAGGTCGCCTTGACCAGGCCCCAGCTCAGCGCCTGCACCGGCACCGACTCGCACGCGTCGCCGATGCC
>CAINDZ010000620.1 GCA_903847545.1 uncultured bacterium
ATGCCCAGCGTGTAGATGTCCGTGCGTTCGTCGATGGCCGCCGCGCCGCCCTCCGCCTGTTCGGGGCTCATGTAGCGGATGGTGCCCAGCAGCTGCCAGGTCGCGGTCACGAACGTGGGCCCCTGTGTGTGGTCTTCCTGCAGGTGGGCGATGCCGAAATCGAGCACATGGGGACGCCCATCCGGCGTCACGACGATGTTCTCGGGCTTCAGGTCACGGTGCACCACGCCGTGCCTGTGGGCGCACTCGACGGCGTCGCACAGTTCCGCGAGCAGGCGCACGCGTTCCGTCTCGCCGGGATGGGTCTCGTCGCGCCACCGGCTGAGCATCAGGCCGTCGATGTACTCGGTGGCCAGGTACGGCAGGCCGTCGGCGATGCCCGTGTCCAGCAGGCGCGCAATGCCGGGATGTTCCAGGCGACGCAGGACCTCGATCTCGCGCTTGAACCGGCGCTCCATCACCTGGCTGAGCGAAGTGTCGCGCAGGACCTTGAGGGCGACGATCGGCCCCGGCTCCCCGCCGTCTTCGGCCGGCCGTCGCCGGGCGCGGTAGACCACGCCCATGCCGCCCTTGCCCAGCAGGTCGAGTACCTCGTAGGGCCCGACGAAGGCGGGAACGACCGTCGGCCGGCTCCAGAGGTCGTCCGTCTCCGGCCCGGCGCCGTCGACGTGGCACGCCAGCAGCTCCAGCGCCTCGCGGCACATGGTCTCGTCCGCCGCGCAGGCCTGGCGCACGAACGCCTCCCGCGTTTCCGGCGCCAACGCGAGGGCTTCAACGAAGACCTCGCGCACAGCCTGGAAACGACGCCTGTCGATAGCGGTAACCTCGACTCAGGGGGCAATCATCACGGAAACCCGACGCAATTGTACAGGGGGCGGGGCCATTTTGAACATGGGCACCTGTGGGGGGAATGGTGCCGCATGGCGGGAGCCAAGGCAAGCGGCCAGAAGCGGACCGGAAGACATTTCCGCCGAGGACGAGGGTTGGCGCCCCGGGCAGGGCGCCCTCCGTGATTCCCGTCAGCGCTCCGCGACCAGCACCGCCAGCAGTGCCGGGTTGACGTACAGCACCTCGCGCCCGACCCTGCGCGCCTCCAACACACCCAGCCCGGCCAGCAGCTGCAGGTAGCGCGATGCCGTCTGGCGCTTCGCGATGCCGGCGGCCACCAGGTTCTCGATCCGGCAATAGGGCTGCTCGAAGATGACGTCGACAAGTTCGCGGCTGTAGATTTTCGGCAGCTCCGCGCGCACGCGACGCGCCGTTGCGTCGGACAGCTCGCGGATGGCCGTGATCCTGTCCAAGGTCCAGAGCGACGTGGCGCGCACGGCCTCGAGCATGTAGAGCAGCCAGGGCTCCCAGGCCTCGTCGCGGGTCACCGCGACCAGGCGGTCGTAGTACTCGCCGCGGTGGGCGATGATGTACTTGCTGAGGTAGAGGATCGGCATGGTCAGCAGCCCTTCCTCGATCAGGAACAGGCTATTCAGCACGCGACCCGTACGGCCGTTGCCGTCGGTGAACGGGTGGATCGCCTCGAACTGGTAGTGGCCGGCCGCCATGCGGATGAGGGGATCGATGCCGCGCTCCTCGTGCAGGAATCGCTCCCAGGCTGCGAGATGCCGACGCAGCGTTTCCTCGCCGACGGGCGGGGTGTAGATGGTCTCGCCCGTCGCCGCGTTGGCGAGCTTGGTGCCCGGCACCCTGCGGACCTGCATGTCGACGCCCTTGATGGTCGTGCACACGAGTTCGGCCGTCCGCGTGCACAGGGGGCGTTTTTCCAGCGCCTGGTATCCCTCCATGAGCGAGCGCCGGTAGCGCAAGGCCTCCTTGGTCGCCGGGTCGGCGCCGGACTCCGCATGGAGGTTCTCGAACAGGCGATCCATGGTGGTCACGATGTTCTCGACCGCCGAGCTCGCCTGCGCCTCCAGCACCGGCAGCGTGTTGATGAGCATGGCCTGGTTGGGGATCAGCCCGGCCGCCTGCTTCAGTTCCGCCAGGGCGGCG
>CAINDZ010000621.1 GCA_903847545.1 uncultured bacterium
CCCATCGGCGGCAGCTGGCAGCAGGGCGGCAAGCTGGCCTGGCTGCTGCATTCGCCGGATTTCCAGACCGCCTCCGCGGTCGCGGCCTCGATCAACCGCTCGTTCGGCGACGGCGTGGCCCTGGCGCGCGATGCCCAGCGCATCGACGTGACGATCCCCGCCGCCAACGGCGCCGATCCGGTGTCCTTCGTGGCGGCCATGGGCCAGTTGGCGGCCGCCAGCGACGCGCCCGCGCGCGTCGTCCTGAACGAGCGCACGGGCACGATCATCGTCGGCAAGAACGTCAAGCTGAAAGAGGCGGCCGTCGCCCACGGCACCCTGAAGGTCATCGTCAGCACGGTGTACGACGTGTCGCAGCCGCAGCCGCTGAGCCAGGGCGGCCAGACCGTCGTGACGCCCGACGTGCGCGCCGACACGGCTGAGCACGAGGCGCGCGTGCTGCGCGTGCCCGACACCAGCACGGTGGCCGACGTGGTGGCGGTGCTGAACGAGATCGGGGCCACCCCGCGCGACATCATCGCGATCCTCGAGGCGCTCAAGCAGGCCGGTTCGCTGCAGGCGGACCTGGTCATCATGTAGGGGCGACATGGACGTCACGGGCAAGGGCCAGGTGCAGGCGGCGGTCGACCGCGCGCAGGTCGCGGGCGAGGACGCCCGCCTGCGCCCGCTGCGGAACGAGCGCCGGCCCCACACCCGCGACGACCTGGCGCGCACCGCGCGCGAGTTCGAGTCGGTCTTCCTGAACATGATGCTCGGCGCGATGCGGCAGACGGTCCCCGAGAGCGACCTGATGGGCGGCAGCGCCACCCGCATGTACCGCCAGATGCACGACGCCGAGATGGCGAAGGTGCTGGCCGGCACGGGAGACGGGTTCGGCATCGCCAGGCTGCTGGAATCCCAGTTCGCCGCCCAGTTCGCCGCGGACGAGGCGCTCGCCGAAGACGGCACGGGGGAGGCCGACGGCGACGCATCGCTGGGCGGGGCCCGTCCCGCGGGTTCGCTGCCGGCCCCGCTGGCGCTGGACCGGTACCGGCAGGCGGCGCTCGACCGAGCCGCGCCGCGGGCGGTGACGGCCCGCGACGTCACGCCCCGTGACGTCATGCCCCGAGACGCCACGCCCCGCGAGGTGGCGAGCCTGCCGCCGGTGCCGGCCATGGCCGCGCCGCATGTCCCCGCAGCACCGGAAAAGGCCGCGTCATCGGGCGCGACGCCGGCCACCGCGCCGGTCGCGGCGGTCGAGCCGACGCCGACGGCTGCGCCTGCGGCGCCGGTCGCGGTTCGCACGGAGCCGGTGCCCGCGCCGCAGCCGGAACGGCGCGGCCTGGTGCCGACCGACCTCGGGCTGTCGGGCGCCCCGCTGGCCCCGGCCGAGGCCGACACCGTGGCCCGCTTCGGGGAACACATCGAGGCCTCGGCCGAGGCGGCGGGCCTGGATCCGCGCCTGGTCCTGGCCGTGGTCATGGAGGAGTCGGGCGGCAACCCGGCCGCACGTTCGCCAGTCGGCGCGCGCGGCCTGATGCAGCTCATGCCCGGCACGGCCCGGCAACTGGGCGTGCGCAACGCCACCGACCCGGCCGCCAACCTGGACGGCGGGTCGCGCTACCTGGCCGAACAGCTCGAGCGGTTCGACGGCCGGCTGGACCTGGCCCTGGCCGCGTACAACGCCGGCCCGGGCGCCGTGGAGCGGGCCGGACACCGGGTGCCCGGCTTCCGCGAGACGCGCGCCTACGTGACCCGGGTCATGGCCCGGTACGAGCGGCTCAAGGGTGGCACGGAACTGGATACGGGGCGGGAGTAGGCGTTTCTGTCCGACCCCTTTACCTGAGGACGCGGGACGATGCACAACGAGCCGAACCTGCTGCAACCGGATGAAGTTCGCCTTTTGGCGGACCTTCTGGGCGAGGAACTGACGCACTACCGGCGCCTGCTGCGCCTGGCCTGGCGGCAGAATTCCTACATGAAGCGGCAAGATGTCGACCGGTTGGCGGCAAATGCGTCCGACTGGGCCCGCTGGATCCCGGCCTCGGACCGGGCGCGCCTGGCCCGTGAGCGCCTCGTGGCGTCGCTGGGTTCCCGGATGGGCGTAGCGATTCCCCCCGGGCGCGTGGGCGACCTGCTGGACTACGCCGATGCCGGGCAGCGCAAGCTGGTCGCCGGCCTCCTGGCCGAGATCCGCGCGACGGCCGGCACGCTGGCCCGCCAGAACGCCCTGAACCGCCAGTTGGCCGAGTTCTGCGTCGAGCTGGCGCACGAGGAAGCGGAGATCTTCAAACGTTGCGTGCTGCAGGACCCCGCGGGTTGCTACCGCGGCGATGCCCGCCAGCACGACCGCGGCCCGGGCGGCGTCCTCGTCCGGCAAGCCTGAGAGGAACCCGCATGCCCGGCCTGAACTCCATCATGGACACCAGCCTGTCGGCGCTCTTCGCCGCGCAGGCCGGCCTGGCCACGACCGGCCACAACATCGCCAATGCGAACACCGCCGGTTACAGCCGCCAGGAAGTGCTGTTCTCGGCGCGGCGGCCCGACCTGACGGCCTACGGCGCCATCGGCCGCGGCGTCGAGGTCGACGGCATCCGGCGCATCCAGGACGACTTCGTCCTCAACAACCTGCGGGTCCAGACGGCGCGGGGCGAGTCCTACGCGGCCATCGACTCGTCGCTCAGCGAGGTGGAACAGATCCTCGGCTCGATCGACAACGACCAGATCGGCGACGCCCTCTCGGGGTTCTTCAAGGCCTGGAACGCCCTGTCGCAGGGGCCCATGGTGACGAACCTCAAGGGCAACGTCGTCGTCAGCGCGCAGAAGCTGGTGGACGTGTTCCGGTCGGTCGACGAGAGCCTGTCGTCGCTCGAGACCAACATCGACAACAGCATCCAGCTGGAGATCGGCAACCTGAACCGCCTGCTGGGCCAGGTCGCCGACATGAACGGCCAGATCATGGCCGCCGAGACCTCGGGCGAGCCGGCCAACGACCTGCGCGACCAGCGCGACCTGCTCATCACCCAGATCTCGTCGATCGCCGAGGTTTCGGTGCTCGAGCGCGAGGACGGCTCCAAGGACGTCATCCTGGCCGGCCGCACGATGGTCGCGCGCGACAGCGCGACGCTCTTCCAGAGCACCTACGAGAACACCAGCGACGGCTACCGCATGACCGTCGTCACGCAGGGCAACCGGCAGGCCGTGAAGCTGTCCCAGGGCAAGCTCGAGGGCCTGCTCACGAGCCGGGACGTGCAGATCCGCCAGGTGCGCGAGCAGCTGGACGGGCTGGCGGCGCGCATCGTGGGCGAGGTCAACTCGCTCCACACGCAGGGCCGCACGGCCGAGGGCAGCGGGCTGCTGTTCTTCACCGGCACGAGCATGCACACGATGGAAGTCAACCAGGCCCTGAAGGACAACTCGATGCTGGTCGCGACCGGCAGCACGACGGCCGCCGGCGACAACGACATCGCGCTCGCCATCGCGAACCTGGGCAACGCCGCCAGCGGGAGCAGCGGCTCCCTGACGGTGACGGACCAGTACCGGGCGCTGCTGACCGACCTGGCCAGCAGCCGCAGCACCTACCAGTTCATGGTGGAGAACCAGCAGAACGTGGTGGCCGCCCTGGACTCGAAGCTGGCGAGCGTCGCCGGCGTCAGCCTGGACGAGGAAGGCGCGGCGATGGTGCGCTACCAGAACAGCTACAACGCCGCCGCCAAGATCATCGGGACCGTCCAGGAGATGTACGACACGCTCCTGAACATGGTGTAGGGGAGGGACCGCCGCGATGAGCATGCGCATCACCGACAGCTACATGGCGTCGATCCTGCTCGGCGACCTCAACCGCAGCCTGGGCAACATGCTCGAGCAGCAGCGCATGGCCGGCAGCATGAAGCGCCTGAGCTCGTTCGCCGACGACCCGCGCGCGGTCGGGACAATCAACCGCTACAACGCGCTGATCGCCAACAACGACGACTACCTGTCGAACGTCTCCAAGAGCCGCGTCATCATCGACGCGACCGACGTCGCGCTGCAGAACGTCAGCGAGGTGCTTGCCCAGGCCCGGGAGCTGGCCCTGCGCGA
>CAINDZ010000622.1 GCA_903847545.1 uncultured bacterium
ACCGGCAGGATGACGGGCAGGATCGCGCGCGCCCCGGGAAAGCGGCGATGTCCGTTCATGGCTGCTCCTGGCGATGGGTATGGTGAGGCGCCAAAGGCGCAGAACGCTCGGGGTCGCTGTCGCAAGGCCAATGCCAGCAAACGAGTTAAGAGCCCGCCAGGAAGGCCGGGCCGGCAACCTGAAGAATGTCATTACTTTAGGAAACAGGTGGAAAACGGGCGGCATGGCGGGGAAGCGCGGGGTCGTCGGGGCAACGGGCTTTCTGCGCGGGCGCGGGTGCCGGGCGGGCTTCGTCCGGGGCAAACTGCCCGCGCTCCTGGCGGCGATTTTGGCCGGCGACAATGAACGGAAAGGAGGCCGCCTCCCGGCTGGAAGGCGGCATGCCTGCGGTTGCCAGGCGCGGGAACCGGATCGACAATCCCGGCTGTTGAACGAACTTCGCCGCGCCCCCACCCCTTCCCGGATCGGAGTCGGCCACCATGACACCGCAAGGCCATGCGACCCGCCACGCCGGCCCGAATCGCGCGACAACAACGGCCACCCCTGTCAGGGTGGCCGTCGTCATGTTCGCCCGCCTTGTCCCGGTTACCGGAAGCTGGCCTTGAGCTGACCCCACGTCGTCGCCTTTTCGGCGACGGCGTTGTCGCACTCGACATCCGCGTACATCACCGGGTTGCCGTCGAAGCCGAACGTGCACAGGTCGTAGTTGTCGCCGGGATAGTAGTTGTACGAGCGGCAGGGATCGCACGCGGCCGTCAGCACCAGGCCCGGCACGTCCCAGTACGGACCCCACTCGGTGAAGGTGATCTCGAGGAACACCTTGCCGGCCAGCGCCGTCCCCGCGCTCAGCGGCAGCGCCACGTCGAACAGACCGGCGTCGGGCGCCGACAGGTCGTACACGACGGGCGCGCCCACGTAGGCGCCCGGCACCGGCACGGCGCAGCCTTCATCGCTCAGGTCGGCCTGCACCAGGCCCACGCGCACGGGGGTGCTCATCGCGTACTGGAAGTCGAGGATGACGTGCGCCAGCGAGACGGACACGCCGCACTCGCCGTCGGCCCGGCAGTCGGCGGGATCGAGCAGCGTGTAGTACTGGTCCTCGCCGGGAATGATGTAGCCGACGGACCAGGCCGGAGCGCCGGTCACGCCCAGCGCGCAGGCGGGGTCGCCGGCGCCGTTCGGGCCCGCCAGTGCACGCACCGGCGCGGCGCCGAGCGCGCGGAACGTGGGCATCGGCCTGGCGGCCAGCGCCGGCAGCGCGATGGCGAGCAGCGCGCCGGCAGCGATGATCGTTGAGATTCGTTGGCGAATGCGCATGTGTCCGTCCTCCGCGATGATGTCGATGGAATGGGCGTCGTCTGCGATGATCCCGCAAGAACCGTCCCCTGCCCGCCACGATCGAGCCCGACCGTGCCGCGCCGCGCGATGATAGGGAATCCCTTGACCGCATTCAACCGGGCGCGGCCGCGAACGCACTGTCCCGCACGGATTTGGCGGATGTCGGCGCCACGCCGCCGGCACGCGGGGAGCTGCAGTGCGTTGACTTTTGCTACCATTTTCAATCGCAAAATTACCCATCCCCCATCAAACAGGAAAGTTACCCTTCGGCGCGCGTCGCTTGAGGCTGGACACCACGCCCGCACAGGCTAGAATTGGCAGGACCACCCGCTGATGGAACCATTCACAAAAAGAATCCAGCGAGAGAGGCCGCGATGAAGTTCCTCCCCTCCCAGGTCGACTTCCTGGCGTACTTCGAACGCGCCGCCGACAACGTCCTCGAAGGCGCGCAGGCGTTCAAGGCGATGGCCAACGACTACACGAACCTCGAGGCGAAGGTTGCGCGCATCAAGGAAATCGAGACGAACGGCGACAGGATCACGCACGACACGCTCGAGGCGCTGAACAAGACGTTCATCACGCCGATCGATCGCGAGGACATCCACGCGATCATCTCGAGCCTCGACGACATCCTCGACCTGATCGACGCCGCGGCGCACCGGCTGATCGGCTACCGCATCAACGAGACGACGCCCGACCTGGTCGCGCACGCCGACCAGCTGATCGCGCCGGTCGAGACGATCAAGGCCGCGCTGCTGCTGCTGGGCAACATGAAGCACTCGGAGAAGGTCATCGAGCTGTGCCGCGAGGTGCACCGGCTGGAGCACGAGGCCGACGTGGTGCACCACGCCGCCATCACGCGACTGTTCGACACCGAGAAGGACCCGATCCGGATCCTGAAGCTGAAGGAAATCTACGAGAACCTCGAAGAGGCCACCGACTGCGCCGAGGACGTCGTCGACGTCATCGAGTCGGTCATCCTGAAGAACTCCTGACCGGCGGAGGCACGACCATGCTGAACGTGTGCAGGGTCGGGGTCCGCCCGACGGAGGCGCGATGAGCACCGACCTGCTGATCGTCCTGTTCATCATCCTGGTGGCGCTGGCCTTCGACTTCATCAACGGCTTCCACGACGCGGCCAACTCGATCGCCACCGTCGTCTCGACGCGCGTGCTGTCGCCCAAGTACGCCGTGATGTGGGCGGCGTTCTTCAACTTCCTGGCGGCGTTCACCTTCGAGCCGCACGTGGCCAAGACCATCGGCAAGGGGATCATCCACGCCGACGCCGTGACGCCGGGCGTCATCGTCTGCGG
>CAINDZ010000623.1 GCA_903847545.1 uncultured bacterium
CCCATCGGCCGGGCCCGGCCGGGCACCGAGGCGACCATCCTGGGTGAGGTCCTGACCGCCGGCGACCGCCGCACCCGCACCGGGGGCAGCCTGCTGACCGTCTCGATCGGCGACGACTCGGGCGTGCTGTTCGCCGTCTGGTTCAACCAGAAGTACCTCAAGAACCAGTTCCGCCCCGGCCGCAAGGTGATGGCCAGCGGCCTGGTGCAGCGCCACCAGGGGCGCCTGCAGTTGGCGCATCCCGACTTCGAGCTGCTGGATGATCCGGCCGATGCGCCCGAGGCCGGCGCGCCCGCGGGCCTGCACACCGGCCGCCTGGTGCCCGTGTACGGGCTGACCGCCGGCGTGGGACAGCACTGGCTGCGCGCACTGGTGCACCAGTCGCTCGAGCGGCTGGCGGGGCAGACGCCGGAGATATTGCCGCCGGACGTGGTGAAGCGCCGCGGGCTGCCCTCGCGCGAGCGCGCCCTGCGCGACATCCACTTCCCGCCCGACCAGGCGGCGCTGCAGGCCGCGCGCCGCCGGCTGGTGTACGAGGAGCTGTTCACGGTCCAGCTGCTGATGGCGCTGCGGCGCGAACACGTCCACCGGCAGGCGGGCCCGGCGCTCGAGAAGCCGGGCGACCTGACGCGCCGCCTGGTCGAGTCGCTGCCGTTCCCGTTGACCCGCGCCCAGCGCCACGTGCTGGGCGAGATCCTGGCCGACCTGCGGAGCGGCCGCGCCATGCACCGCTTGCTGCAGGGCGACGTGGGCTCGGGCAAGACGCTGGTGGCGCTGATCGCCGCGCTGTTCGTCGTCGAGCAGGGCCACCAGGCGGTGGTCATGGCGCCCACCGAGGTGCTGGCGCTGCAGCACGGCGCGGTGATGACGCGCCTGTGCGCGCCGCTGGGCATCAACGTCGAGACGCTGACCGGCTCGACGCCCGCCGCGAAGCGCCGCGCGATCCTGGCCGCCGCGGCGGCCGGCGAGTGCGACCTGCTCGTGGGCACGCACGCGGTGCTGGAGGGCGACGTGCGCCTGCCCCGGCTGGCCCTGGCCGTGGTCGATGAACAACACCGGTTCGGCGTGAAGCAGCGCGGCAAGACCGCGACCACCGAGGCGGGCGCCGCCCACGTGCTGGTGATGAGCGCCACGCCCATCCCGCGCTCGCTGTCGCTGACGCTGTACGGCGACCTCGATTTGTCATTGATCGACGAGATGCCCGTCGGCCGCATCCCCATCCAGACCCTGCTGGCCCGCGACGGCGACGAGGACGCGATGTGGGAGGAGTGCCGCCGCGAGGTGGCCCGCGGCCGCCAGGTCTACGTCATCTACCCCGTCATCGAGGAGACCGAGGGGCAGGACCTGAAGGCCGCCACCGTCGAGCACGAGCGCCTGCAGCACGAGGTCTTCCCGGGCACGCGCGTCGAGCTGCTGCACGGGAAGATGAAGGCGAAGGACAAGCAGGCGGTGATGGCCGCGTTCACGTCGGGCGAGGCGCCGGTGCTGGTGGCGACCACCGTGGTCGAGGTGGGCGTCGACGTGCCCAACGCCACGGCGATGGTGATCCACAACCCCGAGCGCTTCGGCCTGGCCCAGCTGCACCAGCTGCGCGGGCGCATCGGCCGCGGCAAGGACGCCTCGCGCTGCTGGCTGCTGTGCGACCGCTTCCTGTCGGAGGAGACCTGGGAGCGCGTGAAGTTCTTCAGCGAGCACGCCGACGGCTTCGCCCTCGCGGAAGAGGACCTGCGCCTGCGCGGCCCGGGCGACGCGTGGGGCGTCAGGCAGCACGGCGCGCCGGGCTTCCGCCTGGCCAACCCGGTGCGCGACGCGGCCGTGGCGCGCGAATGTCGCGATGATGTGGAGGCGGTGCTGCGCGGCGACCCCGCGCTGGCCTCGCCGGAGGGCCGGGCGCTGCGCGCGGCGCTCGAGGCGAACTGGGCAGGGGCGGTTCCGGTGATGGCGGGGTAGCTTGGTCGTCACCCTGGGGCGCGAACCCGCGCTGTTGCGCCGGCGCAAGTCCCCAGGCCACGGTTGCCACGTCCATCCCGGGGGAGATCATGTCGACGTTCCTGCACAAGCGCGAGATCGCGGCCACCGCGGCCGAGGTGTTCGCCGCCATCGCCGACCCGTCGCGCCTGGCCCGGTGGTGGGGGCCCGAGGGCTTCACCAACACTTTCGCCACGTTCGAGTTCAGGCCTGGCGGCGCCTGGCAGTTCACGATGCACGGGCCCGACGGCAAGGACTACTGGAACGAGTCCGTCTTTGTCGAGATCGTCCCCGACGAACTGGTGAGGATCAGGCACGTGTGCCTGCCGCTCTTCGAGGCCGTCATCACGCTGGCCGCGACCGGTGCGGGCACGCTCGTGACCTGGCGGGGCGAGTTCGAGGACGAGGTCTTCGCCGAGCAGATGCGCGCGTGCCTGGAGTCGGCCAACGAACAGAACCTCGACCGGCTGGAGCGCGAGGTGGCGCGGGCGCGGGGCTGAGTTGCGCCGGCGCAAGTCGTGACGCGTGACGCTGCCGCTGGCGCCCTCGCCCCGGTGTGGTATAGTCGCTGCTTCGTAATGCCATGGACCTGCCCTTGCCCGGCGTGCCTGGAGGTATCCCGTCTTGTCTGCGATCCCTCGCCGCCTGCCCGCCTGGCCGATCCTGTTCGCGACGCTGTCGTTCGCCTCGTGCAAGGACACGGTGTGGCCCGAGCGCGACGCTACGCCGCCGGTCGCCGACCTGCGATTGTCGGTGTGGAAGGCCGACGATGTCTGCCCGTGCATCGCCGTCTTCGCCGTGAATCCCGTCGGCAGCAGCGACAACGTGACCGAGCGTGATGCGCTGCAGGTTCGGTGGGACTTCGACAATGACGGCATCTGGGACACGGACTACACGGCGCTCGACATGTTGGCCTACGATCCGGACCCGCTGCCGGTCGACACCTGGACGGTGCGCTGCGAGGTCCGGGACCTGGCCGGCAACACCGCCGTGGCGGTGGCGTCGATGACGCTGCCCGGGTGGCTGCCGGTGCCGGACGACCTGGTCGCAGGTGCCGTGCGCGTGTACAAGAACGACATCGGGTGCGTTTGCGGTCCGGTCGACACGCTCCTGGTTGGGCAGGGGTTCTCCGTGACCGCCTACCGCCAGGATTGGCTGACGCCTTCTGGGTTGCCCCTGACGTCGGCGCTGGTCCTCGACGGCGTGCAGGTCAGCGAGGGCGCCTCGACCACGATCATGCCCGACCGCTTCTCGTGCGGGCAGTTCCGCGCGACGGTCGCCGCCGGCTTCGCCACGGCCGGTGTGCACGAGATCAAGGTGGTCGTGGACACGCACGACGACATCGCCGAGACGGACGAGACCAACAACGTCTCGGTGCGCGAGATCGTGGTCATCGAGCGGTAGGCGCGCCCCGGCGCGTCCGGCCATACACTCACGGATGGAGAAAGCCATGCGCAGGACCATCATCGCCGCCCTCGCCGCACTCCTGCTCACCGGCACCGCCGCCCTCGCCGCGCCCCCGGCCGCCCTCGAGCCGCTGGCGTTCCTGCTGGGCGAGTGGGTCCCGATCGGCGGCGCGGCCGGCGGCACCGTGTTCAGCCGCGACCTGCAGGACGGCGTGATCGTCCGCCGCAACTTCGCCGAATATCCCGCCTCGGACAGCCGGCCGGCCTCGCGCCACGACGACCTCATGGTCATCCACGCCGAGGCGGACGGCGCCGTGCGCGCCGACTACTACGACAGCGAGGGGCACGTCATCCGCTACCTGGTCACCGTGCCGCGGGCCGGCGCGGCGGTGTTCCTGGGCGAGGCCGTGGCGGGGCAGCCGCGCTTCCGCCTGACCTACGACCTGGCCGAGGATGGCGCGCTGAAGGGCGAGTTCGCGATCGCGACGCCGAACGCGCCCGAGACGTTCCAGCCGTACCTGTCGTGGTCGTCGCGCAGGTCCGGCGATGGTTCGCAGTGAGACGCGATCGACTTGCGCCGGCGCAAGCGGGGCCCGCTGTCGGGGATCAATTCCGGAGGCATATGTGAACACATCCACTTCGATATTCCTGGTCCTATGCGCAATGATGCTTTCAGCCGGTCCCGTTCGATCGCAGGACACGACCCCGCCCGCCGCCACGGGCCCCGGGCCCGGCGGCGCCGTCAAGGTCTACATGGACACCACCAGGGACGAGCTGGACTACTACAAGACCCAGCTCGGTTTCGTCGATTTCGTGCGCGATCGCGCCGATGCGGAGGTGCAGGTCGTCGCCTCGCAGGTCCGGACGACGTCGGGCGGCAGCCTGTATACGCTGGAATTCAGGGGCGAGGGTCGGTTCGCCTCGCTGGCCGATACGCTCGCCTACCCGCTCGGCCCCGGCGCGACCGACGACGAGAAACGGAAGGCCGGCCTCAGGACGATGAAGATCGGCTTGATGCGCTTCGTGGCCCACACGCCGCAGGCCGGCGGCGTGACGATCTCCTACGCCGAGCCGGCGGCGCCTGTCGCGAAAGTCGACAAGTGGAACCACTGGGTCTATTCGGTTTCGGCCAACGGCTGGTTCCAGGGGCAGAAGGGCTGGCGCCAGACGCAGGTGTACACGTCGCTGTCGGCCAGCCGGATCACGGCGGAGGACAAGGCGTCCCTCAG
>CAINDZ010000624.1 GCA_903847545.1 uncultured bacterium
ACGAAGACGGGCTGCTGGCCGCCGTGGTGCCCGCGGGGTTCCAGGCCGAATTCCTGGCCGGCTGGCTGGCCTGGCGGGATGGCGCGGCCGAAACCTGGGAGCGGGAACCGGCACCCGGTGCCCGGGTCGTAAGCGGCCCCGGCCACACCCATTTGGCCTTTCCCGCGGCCGTGGACCCCACAGCAGCCAGCGCCGTGGCCGCGCGGCTGGACGCCGCCGCCGCCGGCTCGCGGGCGCCCTGGGCCCTGCGCCGGATCTGGGACATCGTGCCGGCCACCGCCGCCGCCATCGCCGACGACCTGGCCGTGGCGGTTGCCGGCGGCCGCTGGTCCAGGCTGCCGTTCGGACTGGTGGCCGCCGACGCCGCCCCGGCGCCGTGGAACGGCACGGTACCGCCAGCCCGCGTGGAAACGTCGGCACTGGCACCCGGCGCGTGGCTGCAGGGCAGCGAACTGTGGTGCGGCGCCGGGGTCACGATCGCCCCGGGAAGCGTGCTGGACACGCGCCGGGGTCCGGTCGTTCTCGATGCCGGGGTCGACGTGGGGCCGCACACCCTGCTGGAGGGGCCCCTGTACCTGGGGCCCGGCTGCCGCGTCAAGGCCGGCGCCCGGCTGTACGGCGAGTCGAGTTTCGGGATCGGCAATCGCCTGGCGGGCGAGATCGGCGAGTCCACCTTCGGCGATTTCAGCAACAAGCAGCACGAGGGCTTCATTGGCCACGCGGTCCTTGGCTCATGGGTAAACCTCGGCGCCATGACGACCTGCAGCGACCTCAAGAACAACTACGGGAACGTGCGCGTGGATCTTGGTGGCGGCGGCGAAGATACCGGGCAGATGTTCGTGGGGCTTCTGGCCGGCGACCACGTGAAGACCGCCATCGGAACCCTCTTCAACACAGGCACTTGTGTCGGCTTCGCCAGCAACATCTTCGGCGGGGGGATGCCGCCCAAGCTGGTGGAGCCCTTCTCCTGGGGCGGGGGCGCCGACGCGCCGGTCCACGGCGTCGGGCAGGCCGCCGCCACGGCCGCGGTGGTGCTCGCGCGGCGCGGTTGCCGATTCACTGAAGCCCACGGCGACCTGTTCCGGCACCTGGCCCGGCATCGCTGACGCGGGCGGCGCGGGCCGCGAACGGGCAACTTGCCCGGCGCGCGGTGCCCGATCGTGCCCGATGACATCCCCGGCGGGTGGCGGCGATCCCATGATGCCGCATGGCGCCGTCGCGACGCATGATCGCAACTTATTCCAGCACAGCGCATTAACACAGGTGCCATCACGAAACCTGTGCAGAGCCGCAGCCAGGGCACGCCCGTTGCAACTCCCCGGGCAAATGTTCTCTGCGCTGCTCGCGCTTGGGGGCCCAGCATCTACAACAACTTTGTAGATTCCGGTTGGTCACCACACGGCAGGCGTGGGGGACATTTTCTTGTTGAGAACGAATTCGTGATATGCTATAAATAATGGCTGTAACTTCCGATCACCAATGCAACTACGATGTACGATCGGACACCCGGCAGCAGGCGAATACAGCAAGAGGTTGTGCACCATGACGAAAGCCGAACTGGTCGATCTCATTACCGGCGGAACGGGCCTGAACCGACGCGACACGGTCACCGTCGTGAACCTGATCATGGAGAATATCGGCAACGCCCTGGCCACCGGCGACAAGGTCGAGTTGCGCGGTTTCGGCAGCTTCAAGGTCAAGAGCCGGCGGTCGCGCCTGGCCCGCAACCCGCGCACCGGGGACGCGGTCGACGTCCCGGCCAAGCGCGTACCCTATTTCAAGGCCTCCAATGAGCTGAAGGACCGCCTGAACGGGCAGGACTGAAAGCGAACTTCCGTTTGTCAGCGGCGGGTCGATGGTCTATCTTGGTCGGCGTTGCTGCCGACGCGGGGAGGCCTTCTGCCCGCGCGCGTTTTTGACGGCCGCCCGCCTGTGCGCTGGGCCGGCCCGGATCGGGGAAAGGTGGGATCACGATGCCGAACGGACGCAAGCGGAAGCGGAAGAAGATCGCCACGCACAAGCGCAAGAAGCGGTTGCGGAAGAACCGCCACAAGAAGCGGTAGCCTGCCGCCGGCCCCTGCCGCGCCGTCCTGGCGGCGGCAGGGCCGGTAGGCACCGGTTTCATGGCGCGAACGGTCGTGGAGGGAGCAACGCCGATGAGCGGACAGGGATCGGAACGCCGCCGTGCCCAGCGGGTCAACGCGAACCTGAAGCTGGAAGTCAAGGTTCCCGGGGACGGCGCCAGGACTGCGACGCTGCAGACGATCAACATCAGTTCGTCCGGCGTCTATTTCCGTTCGGACCATTTCCTGCCGGCGATGACCCGGCTGGCGATGGACATCGAAGTCACGGTCCCGGGCGCCGAGGGCGAGGCGCCGGGCACCGCGGTGGTGCCCTGCGAAGGCCTGGTCGTGCGCTCGGTCCCCGAGGTCGAGACCGCCGGCTGCGACGACTACGAGATCGCCGTCTTCTTCACGAGCATCTCGCCCGAGGGCATGGCCAACCTGGAGCGCCATATCGCCCTGCTGATCACCGACGCCGATTGATTCCCGACGACGCGCAGCCCCGGGACCCGCCCGGGGCCGGTCGGCCTGCCACGCCTGCGCTCCGTAACCGCCTGTCCCGGGCGGTTTTTTCGCGCCCGGACTCAAGCCGCGCCCGTGCCGGTCGATGAGGAAGGGGCACCGCTCCGCCTGCCGCGGGCCGGGCCGCCACCTCATCCGACGGGGCCGCAGATGACCGAACCGAGCGAACGCCTGATCCTGGTGGTCGATGACTCGCCGCCGACGTGCCTGTACCTCAAGCGCGTGCTCGAGCGGAAGGACTACCGCGTGCTGGTGGCCGGCGACGGCGCCGTGGGCGCGCGCATGGCGATGGAACACCTGCCGGACCTGATCCTGCTGGACAAGGAGATGCCCGGGATGCACGGCTTCGACGTGAGCCGCATCCTGCGCAAGCACCATGACACGCGCAGCATCCCCATCCTGATGATCAGCTCGGAGTCGGAGTCGCAGGAGAAGATCCGCGGCCTGGACATGGGCGCCGACGACTTCATCGCCAAGGGCATCCCGGCCGAGGAACTGTACTCGAAGATCAATGCGTTCCTGCGCATCAAGGACCTGCAGGACAGCCTGAAGCTGGAGACCGACAAGCTCAACCAGATCTTCCGTTACCTGCACGAGCCGGTGGCCATCTGCAAGGCGGACGACAGCCTCTACATGGCCAGCCAGGTGTTCCTGAACCTGCTGCGGATGCCGCGCGAGGTGATGCACCTCAAGTCGATGACGGACGTGCTGCGGACGCTGGACGTGGCCCCGGAGGTCATCGAGCGCCTGCGCGCCGGGACGCACGAGGACGTGCGCCTGGGCATCACGCTGGACGGCGCCACCAGCTACCTGACCTGCCGCACCGCGCGCATCCAGCTGGGTGACGAGAGCAGCGCGATGGCCTATATCTTCCGCGACATCACGCGCGAGGTCGAGGCCGAGCAGATGAAGGCCGACTTCCACTCGATGATCGCCCACGACCTGCGCTCGCCGATGTCGGTCATCCAGGGCTATGTGTCGCTGATGGCCTCGGGCAAGACGGGGGAGATCAACGCCACGCAGACCGAGTTCCTCGAATCGGTGAACCGCAAGATCACCGAGATGGTGGCGCTGCTGAACGACTTCCTGGACATCAACAAGATCGACGCGGGCTTCGTCAGCCTCAAGTGCGACGACATGGACCTCGGGGCGCTGGTCACGGGCGTGGTCGAGGACCTGGCGCCGATGGCCGAAGGTTCCAACCTTCGGGTGTCGGTGGGCCTGCCCGAGCTGCCGGTGCTGGTGCGCGCCGACTCGCTGCGGGTCGTGCAGATCGTGCGCAACCTGCTGTCCAACGCGATCAAGTACAACGTCGAGGGCGGCTGGATCCGGCTGGACCTGCGCGGCAGGGAGGGCTGGGCCGAGGTGCAGATCAGCGACGGCGGCATCGGCATGAGCGAGGACGAGATCCGCGTGCTGTTCCAGCCCTACACGCGCGGCTCGTCGCAGCGGCGCATCAAGGGCGTCGGGCTGGGCGTGGTGATCGTCAAGAAGCTCGTCGAGAGCCACGGCGGGCAGGTCACCGTCACCAGCGAGCCGGGCCACGGCTCGACCTTCACCTTCACGCTGCCCCTGGCCGCGGCGGCCCCCGAAGCGGACCATCCGGCCGCACCGGCGGTCGAGCCGGCCGCCGTCCACTAACCGGCCACCCCCTGCCCCGTATCCGGCCAGGCCGGGCGTCCCTCGTGGCGCCCGGCCTGCCGTTATCTGCCGGGCGGCAATCCGTTCCCTTGCGGCAAATCCTGCCGCGGGCCCGCGCAGATGCGCCCGGCGGGCCGCGGGCGGGACGGCGGCCGCCCGCCGGCGGCGGCAATTCCTGCCGCGTGCGGAACGCACTCCCCGCAGGGGCGGCGGCACGGCGCTTGCGGATCCGGCGGGACGCATTGTGTCCCGTCGGGGAAGGAGTGCCCGTGATCCGCAGCCTGAACACCGCCGCGCGCGCCATGCAGATGGAGCAGACGCGCATCGACGCTCTGGCCAACAACCTGGCCAATGCCTCGGCCTCGGGCTTCCGCCAGGTGATCACGCGACTGGCCGAGCCCGCGAATGGGACCCAGGCGGCGCCCGTGCGCGACGCCGCCGCGGCCATCGGCGCCCGCGAGACCGGGGGCGGCGGCACCGGCACCGGGGGAACGGGAGGGACCGGCGGCACGCCGACGGGCGGTCGCACGGGAGCGGGTCCCACCGGGATCGCCCGCTGGACGCCGGCGACGCGCGCCGACCTGTCGCACGCGCTGGACGCGCGCCCGGGCCCGATCCAGCAGTCGGGGCGCGACACGGACGTGGCGGTGATGGGCCGCGGCTTCTTCGAGGTGACGACGCCCGAGGGCCCGCGCTACACGCGCAACGGCTCGTTCATCCTCGACGCGGAGAAGCGCCTGACCACCCCCGACGGCCTGCCAGTGGCCGGAGACGGCGGCGAGATCCGCATCGACGGCGGCGACTTCACGATCGCGGCCGACGGCACCGTCAACGTGGCGGGGCAGAACGTCGGGCGCATCAAGCTGGTGGACTTCGCCGATCCGTCCAAGCTGGAGCACATGGGCGATGCGCTGCTGAAGGCGCCGGCCGACCTGGCCCCGCAGCCGCTGTCGGCGACCGACACGATCATGGCCCAGGGCCATGTCGAGGGCAGCAACGTCAACGCGATCGACACGCTGGTGGCGATGATCGAGGCCCAGCGCGCGTTCGAGATCCAGTCCAAGGTGCTGCAGACCGAGAACGACCTCCTGAGCAAGTCGGTGAACAATCTGCCGCGGACCAGCGCCTAGCGCGTCCGCCTAACGCGGAAAAGGGGTACGGAAATGATCAGGGCAATGGGCTCCGCCGCCTCGGGCATGAAGGCCCAGCAGATGAACATCGACACGATCGCCAACAACCTGGCGAACGTGAACACGACCGGCTACAAGCGCAGCCACACCGAGTTCCAGGACCTGCTGTACGAGAAGGTCATGCCCGGCGGCCTGGTCGGCTCGGACGGCCGCGCCACGCCGGTGCGCGTCGAGATCGGCCACGGCGTCAAGCTCGTGGCGACGAACAAGAACTTCGACCAGGGCACCATCGTCGCCACCGGGAACCCGCTGGACGTGATGGTCGAGGGCGACGGATTCTTCCAGCTGCGCATGCCGGACGGTTCGATCAAGTACACGCGTGACGGCAGCTTCAAGATGGACGCCGACCGCAACGTCGTGACGGCCGAGGGCTATCGCCTCGAGCCGGCCATCGTGATTCCCGAGGACGCGCAGGAGATCTCGGTCTCGCGGGACGGCATCATCAGCACGACCATCGCCGGCGACGACTCGAACGTGCAGGAGATCGGCCAGCTCGAGCTGGCGCGGTTCCCCAACGCCGGCGGCCTGGCCGCGCTCGGCGGCAACGTGTTCAGCCAGACCCCGGCCAGCGGCCAGCCCATCCTGGGCACGCCCGGTCTCGAGGGCATGGGCGCCACCTCGGCCGGCTACCTCGAGATGAGCAACGTCGAGACCGTCGACGAGCTGGTCAACATGATCACCGCCCAGCGGGCCTACGAGCTGAACTCGAAGTCGATCACGATGGCCGACGAGATGCTGCAGATCGTCAACCGGCTGGTGAGGTAGGTCATGTCCCGGACGGCGCGCATCCCGGCGATCCTGGCGGCGGCGCTGCTCGCGTCGGCGCCGGCGACCGCCTGGGTGGTCGACCTGCCGGACAGCCTGAGCGCGGCCGCGGGCACCGTTCGCTTGGCCGACCTGTCGCTGGCCCCGGTTCCGGCCGCGGCGGCGGACATCGTCATCGCCGACGGCGGCGCCCCGGGTGAGATGACCTTCGTCACGCGCCAGGGCGTGCTGCGGCGGTTGGTGGTGGCGGGCCTGGCGGCCGACGTCCAGCTGGCCGGCTCGACGCGCTGCACCATCCGCTTCGGCGGCGGCGCGCT
>CAINDZ010000625.1 GCA_903847545.1 uncultured bacterium
GAGAAACGCAGCTACCTCATCGTCCCCAACGGCGCCGTGCTGGTGCTGGTGCGCGAGGGGTTCGAGGCCGAGGCTCCGGAGTGGGACACCGGCGGCAACGCCTGACCCCGACGCGGGGCTCCGGCGGCGCCCGGGAGCCCGTGGCTGCCGATTCCGGCATATTGATGATCAAAATCGCGCCCAAAGGCGTCCTTTTTGCTATATTGCCGCACCGGCGCCGGTCGCCCCACCACACGGCCGTCGCCGCCCATCCCGTCGCCCGGGAATCCCCGACTGTCCGGAGGCCTGACATGCGTATCGTGAACATCATGATTTCCCTGGCATGCGCCGTCATGCTGGCCGTGCCCGCCGCGGCGCAGGATTGCGTCGACTACGGCAAGGGCGTGCACGTGACCGCAAGTGTCGCCGCGGGGGCCCGCTACCTGGCCACGGCCGGGGATCGCGCCTACCTGTCGTCGCTGCGCACGGTCGACATCTCGCAGCCGGGCCGCCTGGTGGACCTGGGCGAGTTCGCGGGCCCCGACGGCACGGTCAGCGGCATGGCCGTCGCCGGTTCGTCGCTGGTCGCGATCTTCACGGCCGCGCCGTGGGGCACGTTCGGCGGGCTGGCGGTCTTCGACCTCTCGGCGCCCGATGCCCCCGTGATGATCGCGACGCTCGACCTGCCGGGCATCGCCACCGCGCTGGTGGTCACCGGCGGCCGCGCCTACGTGCGCACCGACGACGGGAAGATCGCCATCGTCGACCTCGCCGATCCTTCGGCGCCCGTGCTGGCCGGCTATGCGAACGCCGGCAACGTCACCGCGTTCGACGCCGCGGGTTCGATCGTCTATGCCTACGACCTGGGCAGCGCGTCGGTGCGCGTGGTCGATGCAGCCAATGCCGCGGCGCCGGTGATGGTGACGTCGTGGCCGGTCGCCGGCGTGCAGGACGTCGAGCTGGCCTGGGACCGCCTGTATGTGTTCGCCGGTGCGGCCTACGGCGCGTACGGCCTGGCCGACCCGCTGGCGCCGGTGTACGAAGGAGTCGTATCCGGTCTCGACCGCGTGGTCGACTTCAACGGGATGCAGGCTGCGGCCTACGGGTCCCCGGCCCGCTTCTGGACGCTGTCCGACCCGCTGACCGCCGTCGACCTGGCGAGCATTCCCTTCGTCGTGCACGCCGGCTCGATCAGCGGCACGCGCGCGCTGGTCGGCATCTCGGACGATTTCTGCGAGGTCGAGCTGGGCGACGGCTCGGCGGCCGGGGCGACCGGCGGCTTCGCGATGGACCAGGCCCCGACGGGCCTGGCCGTGCTGGGCAACTACGCGCTGGCGATCAAGGAGATGGGCCTGGACGTGCTGGATGCCGGCGTGTGCGGCGCTCCCGTGAGCGTGGGCTCGCTGCTGGTGCCCGGACTCAATGACGGCTACGTCGTGGCCGGCGACTGGCTGTACATCCTGGCGCGCATGGGCTCGGGCTCGGCGCTGCAGGTCGTCGACCTGCGCAACCCCGCGACGCCGTTGGACGCGGGCTTCGTGCCGGTGAGCACGTCGCGGCTGGCGGGCCTGACGGCGGCGGCCGGACACCTGTACACCGCGCGCGGCAGCACGCTGATCCCGATCGACATCACCGACCCGGGCAACCCGGTCGTCCTGCCGGGCCGTTCGGGCCTTGGCTTCGGGCCGGCCGCGGCCGCGTCCGGCAGCCTGCTGGTGGCGGCGGACATCGGCGAGGTGCGCACTTACTCGCTGGCCGACCCCGCGGCCCCGGCCCTCGTCGGCGTGCTGCCAACCGAGCTTTACGGACGCAGCCTGATCCTGTCGGGCACGACCGCCTACCTGCTGCACGACGACGGCATCGCGCTGTTCGACGTGGCGAACCCGTCCGTCATCGCGCCCCTCGGCTCGCTGGTCGTGCCCGGCTCGCTGGACGGCTTCACGCTGGCGGGCGCCTACCTGTACGTCGAGGGCAACGGCATCCATGTCGTGGACGTCACGGATCCCGCGGCGCCGGCGTTCGTGGGCAGCCTGCCCTACGGGAGCGAGACCTATGCGCCGCTGGCGGCCGTCGGCGGCTGCCTGTGGTTCGCGCAGTACGTGTCGCCCGACCAGGGCGCCATGCACATCGCGCCGCTGTACTGCAAGGACAACGGCGGCGGTGGCGACGACGACCCGCTCGAGGTGGTCATCGACATCCGCCCCGGGGACGACCGGAACCACGTGAACTGCCGGCACCGCGAGGGCGTGATCCCGGTGGCGATCCTCACGACGCCGGACTTCAACGCGCTGGACGTCGACCACACCACGGTGCGGTTCGGCCCGGGGCAGGCGTCCGAGACCCACTTCACGCGCGGCGGCGGTCATGATGACGGCCACGGTGACGGTCACGGGGGCGGCCATGGCGACGGCCACGGCGGCGGCCGCGGCGGCGGTCACGACGGGCGTGGCGGGCGCGGGGGCGACACCCGCAAGGACGACGACCACGATCGCGGCGGCCAGCCCGTGATGATCCGCCACCAGGAGGACGTGGACCACGACGGCGACGTCGACCTGGTGTTCCACTTCCGCCAGGACGACGCCGACATCGCCTGTGGCGACGCGTTCGCCGTGCTGACGGGCCTGACGTTCGACGGCCGCGAGATCACCGGCCAGGACGCGGTGAACGCGTCCGGAGGCCGCGGCCGCCTGGCGCGCGAGATGCCGGCGCCGACGCTGGCCCCGAACCCGTTCAACCCGCAGACGCACGTCCTGTTCAGCCTGGCCGAGCCGGGCCGCGTGCAGGTTTCGGTCTACGACATCGCCGGCCGCCGGGTGGCCGTGCTGGCCGACCAGGCCTTCGACGCCGGGTCGCAGGACCTGCTGTGGAACGGCCTCGACGACGCCGGCCGCGCCGTGTCCAGCGGCGTGTACTTCGTGCGGATCGACGGCGCCGGCCTGTCGGCCAGCCTGCGGGCCGCGCTGCTCCGGTAGCGGCGTCCCGGCGACGCGACCGGGCACGGGAAAGGGGGCCGGCGGCTGCCGGCCCCCTGCTTTTTCCCCGCTTTTCGCCCGCGGCTAAGGTGTTGCGTTCCCGGGCCTCGTGTCCCATTCTGGCTGGCCTATGCGTTACCTCTTGCGGCGATTCAAACGGGCCTGGCTGTTCCTCGTGCGCCTGCAGCGCGAGATCGGCTACGACGACTGCATGGGCATGGCCGCGCAGATCGCCTTCTACAACCTGCTGGGCCTGTTCCCGCTGATGATCTTCCTGCTGAACATCATCGGCCGCTTCCCGCTGGGGCGCGCCCTGCAGCCGTCGCTGCTCGACGAGCTGCGCACGCAGATGCCCCCCGAGGCCGCCAACTACGTCGTGGACACGGTGCTCGGCCTGCTGCCGAAGGCGAACAACGGGCTGTTCGGGCTCGGCCTCGTGGCGTCGCTGTGGGGCGCCTCGATGGCCACCGGCGCCCTGATCACGACCATCAACCGCGCCTACAACATCCGCCCGCGCCGGAACCTGCTGAAGCAGAAGATCCTGTCGATCTGGCTGACGCTGGTGCTGGCGGTGCTGTGGCTGCTGGCGTTCGTCATCGTGCTCGTCGGCCCGCGCGTGACGCAGAACGTGTTCGAGCTGATGGGCATCGCCAGCGAGACGAACACGTTCTGGACCTCGGTGCGCCTGCCCATGGCGTTCGGCCTGACGCTCGCGTCGCTGGCGATCCTGTACTACATCGCGCCCGAGGCGAAGCAGCGTTTCCGCTGGATCCTGCCCGGCGCCATCACGGCCGCCGTGCTGTGGCTGGGCGCCTCGTCGGGCTTCCGCGTGTTCCTGCGCAACTTCAACAACTACGACGTCACCTACGGCTCGCTGGCCGGCCTGGTCATCCTGATGGTCTGGTTCTGGCTGTCGGGCCTGGTGTTCCTGCTGGGCGCCGAGATCAACTCGCTGATGAAGCGCATGGACGAGGAGCACCCGCACGCCCGCCGGCGGCGCCTGCTGTTCCGCCGTTCGCGCCCCACCACCTGACCAGGAGAGGCTGCAAGATGTCGCCCGTCATCACGTCCACCTGGGTTTCCGGCCGCCAGTTCGTGCACCATTCGGCCACCGGCCACGCGCTGCTCACCGACACGCCCGTCGAGGCGGGCGGCGACAACCGGGCGCCGACGCCGCTCGAGCTGGTCGTGATGGGCCTGGCCGGCTGTACGGGCGTGGATGTGGTCAGCATCCTCGAGGGCATGCGGCAGCCGCCGCGCGGCGTGCAGGTCACCGCCGAGTACGAGCGCGCCGAGGAGCACCCGCGGCGCATCACGCGCATCGCGCTGCGCTACCGGGTCGAGGGCGATCTCGAGCCCGCCAAGGTCGAGCGCGCCGTCGCCCTGTCGAAGGACAAGTACTGCTCGGTGGCGGCGATGCTGGCCGGGCAAGTCGAGATCTCGCACGCGATCGAGATCGTGCCCTGACCCCGGCGAGACCGTTCCGGCCCCTCAATTGCACAATCGACAGCTTTTTGGTAGACTCAGGGCACCTGTCCCCGGGGGATGCGTCCCCGCGGACGCGTGTGCCCAGGCGCCGCCGCGCGCCCGGATCGATGCGAGCGAAGGGATGCCGGATGTTCCGCAAATCCTTGCCCGTCTGCGCGTTGATCCTGTGCGCCCTTTCCGTCCTGTGCGCGCCCGTGCCGGCGCGCGCCATCACGATCGATCCCGGCCTGGCGGCCGTCCTGGCCGAGAAGGACCCGCCCGGCCAGCTGCCGGTCATCCTCCTGTTCGGTGACAGCTTCCGCCCGGGCGACGATGTGCTGGCCGAGCTGCAGGGCGTGTCGGCCTCGAAGCGCCGCGCGCAGCTGGTCGCCGCCCTCAAGCGCATGCTGCGCGCGGTGGACAACGGCGCCATGGCGGTGCTGACCGCGCCCGGC
>CAINDZ010000626.1 GCA_903847545.1 uncultured bacterium
GAGCTCATCGACAGCCTGACCAACGACATGATCACGGCGACGTTGCGCAAGACGCTGGCGCCGGACAACACGGTGAAAGTGGTGCTGAAGCCGGAGGCGCAGTAGCGGTTCGTCGATAGGATCCCACCCGGCACACGGGCGGGACAACACGCGAACGGGCCGGGCGCTGTGGCCCGGCCCGTTTCATTGCCGCCATCATGGTCCGGCTCCACCAGCCGACG
Source organism: uncultured bacterium (assembly GCA_903847545.1). GTDB lineage: Bacteria > Krumholzibacteriota > Krumholzibacteriia > LZORAL124-64-63 > LZORAL124-64-63 > CAINDZ01. Next base: position 222 of record CAINDZ010000626.1, read on the forward strand.
TCTACTTGCGCCGGCGCAAGTGCGGCGCCGCGCCGGCGATCACTTCAACATCATCACCTTGCGCACGTCCACCTGGTCGCCGGCCCGCGTCTCGACGAAATACATCCCGGACGACACGCGGCTGCCGCGCTCGTCCGTTCCATCCCAGACCACGCTGCCCTCGGCCTTCGGCACCGGCCCGTCGACCAAGGCGCGCACCAGCGTTCCGCGCGCGTCATAGACTTTGATCGCCACCGTGCCGGCCTGCGGCAGCGTGTAGCGCAGCGTCAGTGTGGGGTTGAACGGGTTGGGGTGGCTCGTGACCTTCAACGGGGCCGCGGCCCCCGGGACACCGCTCATGGTGTTGGGGTTGTACGCGAACTGGAAGTAGTCCAGCACGTTCGAGATCAGGCGCGCGCGACGGGGATACGGTGCACCGCTCTTGGAACCGGGGTCGATGATGAACGACAGGTCGTGGCCCAGCGTCACCAGGCGGTTGGTGCCGTCCTGGTTGAGGATGGCCGCCGAGACGCCGTAATTGCCGGGCGCGCCGCCGGGAGCGGCGTACTCCGCCAGCGTGACGGCGCTGCCCGCCGGGACGATGCGGTCGAAGTCGTTGATCAGCGGGCAGCCGCCCCCCGCCACCCATTCCAGTGTCGGCAGGAAGATGGGATTGCCCGCCACCGGCACGACCAGCGGCGAGGATTGGCCGCCGATATCGTCGCGGACATCGCCGTCGACGAACGTCACGCCCATGCGGCCGGCGAGGAATGCGCGCGCCGCCGTGCCCGCCGCGTTCAGGGCACCCGGCAGGTCGTCGCCGCACAGGAACATGTCACGATTGCCGAGCCCGAACCAGCCCTCGAGCAGCCCGATGTCGTTGCCCGCATCAATGTTGAAATCGCCGTTCGACAAGGTGACGGCGCCCAGGTCACCGCTGGTGTAGAGCATGTCCGTGTAACCGGAGACCTGCGCCAGCGTGGCGCGCCCGCCGAGCCCGTTGCCGACGCCCGAAGACGGGCCGTGGGTGTTGAAGACGTCGTAGTGGACACCCTTCAGGAGCGGCAGGTCGTACAGGAATATGTTGAACCACTCGTCCTCGCCGCCGCGAGACCCGGCATCGTTCCACAGCAGGAGGCGCGGCTGTTCCCCGGAGGCGCTCCTCAGGCTCGGCAGGCAGTTGACGGTGTACATGGCCGGGTAGGCCAGCGGTTTCGGATCACCGAGCCCGGACAGGTCGGCCGGCGCCGTTGAAGTGCGAATATCGCCGGCGACATTGTCGCTCGCGGCGAAGTAGTAGTGCAGCACGTCGCCCGGGAAGAGCATGCCGGTGTCGGGCAGGTCGAAATTGTAGCGGTTGGCCACCAAGGACCCGGCCGCGGTGCGCGTCACGCGGCCGATTACCGAGCCGTTCGTCTGGCCGGCGGCCAGCGCGGTGCGGTGCGCGTCGGTGAAGAGCGGGTTCTTGACTGCGAATTGCCAGTGCAGAACGGGTGTGGACAGCGTTGCACCCGAGCGCGGCGCGACGTCCACCCAGATGGAGTCGCCGGGGTCGTTGCGGCTGTGGGTCTTCGCCGAGATGTTCGCCGCCATGTCGAAGCGGCACGAATTGGCGCCCAGGTTGGCCAGGTCGAGCGTGCCCGAGGCAGGGAACGTGTCGTTCGCAAGACGGGTGTCGGTCACCAGGATGCGCGGCCCGGTGCCGCGGTACGACTTGATGTTGACGTTGTCGAAGTAGGGTGCGGGGCTCGACACGCCGTTGCCGCAGCCGTAGCAGAACCAGGTGTTGATCTGGCAGGCGCCCAACCGCACCTGCACCTGCGTGGCGCCGGGCACCAGCAGGTCGCCCACCTCGTACACCGAGCGCGTCCAGGCCGGGCCGCCGTAGTAGACGAAGTTGCGGTCCTTCCAGGGAGCCAGGCCTATGTCGCCGCCTGCCGTCGAGCGGATGTCCCAGAAGTAGAAGATTCCCGCGGAATAGTTGGGGATCAACTGCTCGTGACGGTAGACGTCGAAGGCGAACGTGAGGCCGCCGGCCGTCGGATCCGGCAAGTCCATCACCGGCGAGAGGATACTGGATTCCAGGCCGTAGGCATTGCCGAGCATCCCGCCGTGCCCGTTGACGACCCACCCGCCCGGGCCGTAGTCGTTTCCCGGCGTTCCGGGCGTACCGCCGGTGCCGGGCACGACCAGCCCATCGTCGAGGAACGCCACCAGCTTCGAGTAGTTGGACGCGCAATCGTCGAGGTCACCGGCCCGGTCCCAGACGCGGGCATAGTCGCCGACACCCTGGTTCGGCGTCGCCACCCAGTCGGGTCCCAGTGCGCCGTCCTCGAAGTCCTCGACGTAGGTGGCCGCGCCGTTGACCGTGACGGTGATGTCGTCGATGCGCGCGGCGCCGTCCGAGGGGTACAGGCAGTCGCCATCCGACCAGCCGCCGTCCGCGTCGAACACGAACGCCACGGCGACATCGGTGCCGCCCAGCAGCTCCGCCGCCGTCCAGGTGAAGGTGTAGTCGACGGTGCCCGTGCCGGCGCCGTCCCAGGCCATGCCCTGCCCGGAGGCCACCGGCTCGAACGCGGGGTTGGCAGCCGTGCGCCGCTGCAGGTAGAGGTAGTCGTAGCCGGGCTCGCAATCGCGCTGCACGCTCGCCTGCACACGCACGGTGGCCGGGCCGGCGCCAACCGTCTTGCGAAACTCGAGCATGCAGTACCAGTTGTTGTAGTAGCCGCCGGCCGGGTCGGTGCCGCACGTCGGGATCGCCAGACTGCCGCACCAGGCGGCCTTGCCATTGAACGGATTGCGCCACGTGTCCACATGCCAGGCGTTGGTCGGGGCCGTGCCGTCGAGCGTGGTCCAGCCGTCGGTCACGCGACCCTCGCCGGCCGGGCGGGGCGTTGCCGTCTCGAAATCGCCGCGGTACGGGTACAGCCCGCCGGGTCCCATCAGGGTGACGGTGTCGACGGCGGCCTTCGCCGCGTCGCCATATGCGGTGACCGGTGATTGCGAAGCCGGCGTCACGTCACCAAATCGTGCCTGCCCACCCTGCCCGCCGGCCGAAGCGGCGACGTCACGGGCAACCGCACCGCCGGCAGTCACGACCAGCAGCGCCACCACCATCAGGAGTGCCGCCAAGCCTTGAACTCGGTGCGTGGGCTTCGTCATGGCAGATCCTCCCGGGGGGACGCCGGTCGTGGCCGGCGGGGCCAAATCATCGACATCATGCCAGGCTGCGATCAGGCGGCGCCGGTTGGGCCATCATGGCACCGGGTTGATCATACAGAATCATGACACGTTCCGGAAGGCCCTGGATCAAATATATATATATCGATTATCGTTTTCATTTCAATGCCGACCTGAAGGGTGGAAAAGGGCTCCCCACCCCCCTCCTTTGCTGGCAAGCACCCCATCAGACACTATATTTGTCAAAAATCCCACCGGCCGACCGACCCCGAGAGGTTCCGACGTGTCCCAGCAGCCCGAAGCCCGTGATTTCGCGACCACCTGCCGCATCGGCACCCGCGGTTCGGACCTGGCCCTGTGGCAGGCCCACACCATCCAGCGGATGCTGCGCGACCTGGGCACCGAGACCGAGATCGAGATCATCAAGACGCGGGGCGACCGCATCGATGACGTGCCGC
>CAINDZ010000627.1 GCA_903847545.1 uncultured bacterium
TGGCTGGTCATGCCGCCGCGCGCGGTCAGGATGCCCTGCGCCACGTTCATGCCGGCGATGTCCTCGGGGCTGGTCTCCTTGCGGACCAGCAGCACGCGCTGGCCGGCGGCGACCTGCTCGACGGCGGCCTCCGCGCTGAACACCGCCTGGCCCTGGGCGGCGCCCGGCGAGGCGGGCAGGCCCGTGCCGACGACGTCGAACTTCGCCTTCGGGTCGATCTGCTCATGGAGCATCTGGTCCAGGTGCGCCGGCTCGACCAGAAGCAGCGCATCATCACGGCCCACCATGCCCTCGGCGACGAGTTCGGCCGCGATGCGGATCGCCGCCATGCCGGTGCGCTTGCCGTTGCGCGTCTGCAGCATCCACAGGCGCCCGTCCTGGATCGTGAATTCGATGTCCTGCATGTTCTTGTAGTGCGACTCGAGCCGGGTGCGGATGTCGTCCAGCTGCGCGTAGGCCGCGGGCATGACCTCCTCGAGCGTCGGCAGGCCGATGGCCTCGTTGCCGGCGGGCAGCTTGGCGCGGCCGGCGATGTTCAACTGCTGCGGCGTCCGGATGCCCGCCACCACGTCCTCGCCCTGCGCGTTGACCAGGAACTCGCCGTAGAATCGCTTCTCGCCGGTCGACGGGTCGCGCGTGAAGGCCACGCCCGTCGCCGAGCTCTCGCCCAGGTTGCCGAACACCATCGCCTGCACGTTGACGGCCGTGCCCCAGTCGCCCGGGATGCCGTGGATGCGGCGGTACTCGATCGCCCGCGCGGCGTTCCAGCTCTCGAACACGGCCTGGATGCCGCCCCACAGCTGCTCGTACGGGTCGCTGGGGAACGGGCGCCCGGCGTTGGCGGCGATGATGCCCTTGAAGGTGACGATGAGCGCCTTGAGGTCGGCGTCGCTCAGCTCGGTGTCCAGTTTGACCCCGCGCGCGGCCTTCAATGCGTCGATGGCATCCTCAAAATGTTCGCTGTGCACGCCCATCACGACGTCGCCGTACATCTGCAGCAGGCGGCGGTAGCTGTCGTAGGCGAATCGCGGCGCGCCCGACACCTTCGCCAGGCCCTCGACGGTCTCGTCGTTCAGGCCCAGGTTGAGCACGGTGTCCATCATGCCGGGCATCGAGACCCGCGCGCCCGAGCGCACGGAGAACAGCAGCGGGTTGGCGGCGTCGGCGAAACGCAGCCCCATGACGGCCTCGACCTTGGCCAGGGCGTCCTTCACGTCGGCCTTCAGCTCCGCCGACAGTTCGTGGGACTGCTGGTAGGCGATGCACTGCTCGGTCGTCACCGTGAACCCGGGCGGGACCGGGACGCCCAGGCAGACCATCTCGGCCAGGTTGGCGCCCTTGCCGCCGAGCAGGTTCTTCATGCCGGCGTTGCCGTCAGCCTGGCCGTCGCCGAAGAAATAGACCCTCTTGCTGCTCATGTTCCACTCCAGGAAAGCGCTGTCGTGAGGGCGCCGGCAGGAACGGGGCCGTGACCGGGAGGTCCGGCAGGCCCCGCGGGGCGCGCGACACGGTGTTGCCGGGGTCCGGTCAAATACAGGCGGGGGTCGCCCCGGCTCACCCCCGCCCTGTTCTGGTCGAGCCTGCTCAGCGGATGATGACGATGCGGCCCCAATACGCGGCGCGCTCGGGCATCTCCACCTTGTACAGGTACACACCGGGAGCCACGTCCTCGCCGTCGCGATTGTCCGTGTTCCAGTTGATCTGGCCGCCGACCTGCAGGTCGGACCCGAGGTTGATCACGTCGTCGCCGGCCGCGGTGAAGACCCGGATATGGGATCCCGCAGGCAGGTTCGTGAACGTGACGCGCTCTCCCTCGTCGCCCGGGAAGCCCGCGCCGGCACGCACCGGGTTGGGGAAGGCATAGATCTCGTCGCCGGAGGACGGCGCGGCCGCGGGCTCGTTGACCTGGATGAAGGCCCGGTTGCCCTCGCCGGGATACGGCGAACCGGCGTCGCCCACCCAGCGAGGCGAAAAGACCAGGGTCTTCGTGTTGTTTTCGGGCGTGCTCAGGGCGGTGTTGCCGTAATCGAACGAGGTGACGGCATAGTAGTACCCGAAGCTGTTGTAGATCTCGTCGTCGAAGAACCGCACCGTGTCGGGCGTGTCGAAGTCGAAACACGCCGCGCGCTTCGCGGCGAAGCAGCGCGGGATCACGGTGTAGCTGTCGTCCCCGCAGAAGCCCTCGATGCAGTCCTCGGGATTCACGCGGTCGTACAGCGCGATCAGGATCATGTTGTCCGGGTCCGACTCGAGGGAGCGCCACACCGCCCAGCCCTGAAAGGTCTGGGCCTTCACGCGGAACTGGTCGGTGGCCGTCATCGCGCCCGGGCCGAAGCTGACGGACAGGCCCAGGTCGAGTTCCATGAGGCTGAGCGGCGACGTGTCGCTGGTGTACGTGTCGCTCAGCTCCAGGGCCGCCCCCACCTGGTAGATGCCCCCGCCCCAGGTCGCCAGCGTCAGTTGGCCATTGGCGGCGCCACGCGCCAGGACGAGCCCGGAGTCGATCACCGGCTGCGACGCGGCGAAGCGCCAGGAGGCGCCACCGTCGTCGCTCAAAAGCAGGCCGTGGCCGTCCTCAAAGACTGCCAACGAGCCCGCCTGCCCGGGAACGTTCACGATCGAGAAGTTCTGGAGCGACGCGACGGCATCCGGCTGCACCGAAGGCTCCGTCGCCACGAGCACCCAGTTCGCCCCGCCGTTGGTCGTCCGGTACAGGCCGCGCTGGCTCACGCCGAGCAGGATCGTCGACGGGGAGCCGGCGACGAACTCGACATTGTCCGCCATGCGAACCCACATGCCTCGCACGTCGGGATCGACGACGTTGAGGTCGCCGTACAGGTTATGCCACGTCCGGCCGCCGTCGTTCGACTCGTAGCAGCCGTGGTACAGCAGCGCGGCCGCCAGGTGGTCGGGGTTGGCCGGATCGGTCGCGAAGTCCTCGACCGCCGGCACCGACGGGGTCACCGTAAGCGCGTCCAGGTCGTACGGCACGCTGAAGTCGACCGCGGCAAACGTCGCGCCCTCGTCGTCCGACACAGCCACGCCGAGCAGCGACACGGCCGCCACGAGGTGCTCGGTGTTCCACTCGAGCGCCGACACGCGGTAGGTGGACTGCGGGTCCCGCGACGGGTCCAGGGCCGACGTCCACTGGGTGAAGGTCTGGCCACCGTCGTGCGTAATGAAGAGCCCGCGCGTCGCGGTACCCACGGCGAAGTGGGCGTTGTTGGCGGGCGACACCGCCACATGCGTCACGAGCGTGTTGGCGTCGAAGATGTCCGCCGCCACCCGCGTCCAGGTACCCGCGCCGAACACATAGACGCCGGCGGGGTCCGAGCCCAGCGAGGAACCACGGGTGAAGCCCGCCACCATCATGTCCCCGGCGCCCCTGGCCAACGCGACGACGTTTGCCTGCCGCCAGGTCATCGGCAGGCCGACGTTGGCCTGCGTCCACGTCGCGCCGCCGTCCCAGTTCCACACGCCGCCGTTGTTCGCCACGTTAATGACGCCGGTCAGGCGCCCGTACGCGCTTGAACCCTCGGTCTTCCAGTTGACGAACAGGTTCGCAGCCTGCGCGGCGCCGATGGCGCCGTTCTCTGTCGCACTGAACAGGAGCTGCCGGTCGACCCGGTCACCGAACCCGCCGGTTGCCGTCACGTCGAACCCGAGCCCCTCGTCGTCCGTCAGCGCGAAGCACGTGGCCGCCTCGCGGTTCAGATCGGGCCAGCTCAGGTACAGGCCGGACCGCCCCCCGGTCGCCAGCTTCATCTCGATCTGGTCGGGGGAGAACAGGTAGAGCGAATCGGCGCCACACGTGCTCACCGGGGTCTGCCCCAGCGCAGCCGTGGCCCACATCCCGATCACGACCGCCGACACCGGCGCCAGGCGGCGCATCCGATTCCAGCCGAGGATCATCGAGTTCCCCTTAGTCAGGAGCATGGCCGGCCGCGCACGGCCGGCCCGCCCGTTACTGGTTGATCTGCAGCCCGAAGTAGCCCAGGACCCAGCGGATCGCCTTGCGGGTGCCTTCCGTGTCGAAGCGGTAAGGATCGAAGCCCCAGTACACGTCGGCGACCTTGTACTGCTTCGTCGGCACCGTCTTGTAGGACAGGAACCCGAACACGCGCCCGTTGGTGCGGGCGCTCGCGCGCGCGCGACCCTCGAATTCGGTCAGCGCCTGCGTGCCGCAACCGGCGTCGATGACCTTGTTTTCGTACCGATCCTGCGGCCAGCCGGTGTGTCCACGGTCCCACTGCATCTTGCGCATCCAGTCCATGCGCGAAATGCCCGTGAACATCGGCTCGACGCACATGCCGCCCGGCACGTTCGAACCGGCGTATTCCGGCGTGTCGCATGCCTGCGGGTTGATCGGCGTCGTCCGAGAGCTGATGTTGCCGTCCACGAACTCGTCACTGTCCCACACGTAGGCCTGCTGGTCGAGCAGGCTCAGCGTGTCGACGCGCGCCGCCACGGCGTCCCGCCAGTCGATGGTCGGGTTCGTGTACATCGTGTCCGGAATCACGCCCGGGCCGATCAGGTGCTGGGACTTGAACGCCGGGGTCAGCACCAGGCCCTTGAGGCCCGCGCACAGGCGGCTGCGGTCCTCGCTGATCGGCCTGTTCCGTCCGTAGATGTACTTCGACGTCGGCGAGGTCCAGTCGAGGGCCGCAATGCCGGCCGTCGCATACGGGTACATGCGCGGGCCGCGCTCGACGATGTTGCCGTCGGGCAACGTGAGGTTGCCGAAGCCCGAGACGTAGGTCACGCCGAAGATCGTGTAGTACGGGTCCTCGCGCGTCTTGAAGACGATGGGCGTCATGTAGTCGCTGCGCAGCTGCAGGAACGACTCCATGCTCTGGGCGCCGACCAGCATGAAGTTGCCGCCCTGCTGCTGGTACGGCGTCAGCCACACGAACTTCTCCAGGCTGCCGACCGGACGGAAGTCACGGAACATCAGCTGCGTCTCGGCCGCGCGCGCGTAGCACAGCACCGCCTTGTACGGGACAAGGTCCTCGTACTTCACCTGCGCGGAGTGGTCGCGCCAGTCGCGCGTCCAGTTGATGTCGGCCACGCCGCCGACGCCCTCGGCCAGGAAGTGCCAGTAGGCGTTGCGGTAGATCTGGTCGTTGAGCGGCCGGTTGTCCTGGCTGGGCCACGCGTTCGAGTTCTTGTCGAACAGCTGGTCGAGGACCAGCAGCGGCAACTGGAAGTTCCGGGTCACGAACGGGATCACGCGCAGGGTCCAGCGCATCACGCGAACCTGGTTCGAGTCGTCCTCGACCCGCAGCACGAACGTGTGTAGGCCCTCGTTGAACGAGCGTTCGGTCGCGCGCCGGTTTTGCTCGCTCAACCCGGGTGGGACCGCCCAACCCGGGTCGTTCGGGTTGTTGACGTCGACGATATCCCAGCCGTGTCGCATCGACACGATGCGCCCGTTGTAGGACGTGGCATTGGCCGACCACGTGAAGTTGAGCGGCTGTCCGCCGGCGACGTCGAACGAGGCGTCCGACGAGGCCGACTGGCCCAGGTATGTCTCGCTGACGGTGACGTCCGGGCGATACCAGTTCGTGCGCACGACGACGTTGGCAACCTCGGTCTGGTAGCCGAAGCCGACGCTGACCGCGCCCGCGGTATCCTGCACCTGCGTCGCGAACAGGAAGTAGTGGTTGATGTTCTCGCTGCCGGCGGGGATCGAGACGATGCGCTTCTCGGCGTCGGGGCTGTACGGCAGCCACTGCGACCAGCGCGGGTCGTCATAGCGCAGCAGCTCGTGGTAGTGGTTCTGGTACTGGTAGTTCGAGGTGATCCAGGCGCCATTAACGTCGATCGCGGGGATCCACAGGTACCGCACCTTCGTCGGCACGCGGAGCTCGAAGTCGACATCCTGCCCGGTCCAGCCGATGTTGACCGTCGGCGGCACGGCGTACGCGGACCCGCCGCCGAGGCTGGGGAAGTCCACGCGGCTCGTCGGCACGATGGTCGTCGAGGTGAACGAGATGTAGGCCGGCGTCGGGTCGACGGTGCCCTTCTCGTCGATTGCGCGGACGAACAGCGAATGGCTGCGATAGCTGCGCGGGCTCGTGCCGTCGCCCGGGAAGCCGGCCTGGTCGGCCAGCACCAGAAACGTGGAGTCCGTCGCGGCCGTAAACATCCACGGGTGCAGCACCGCGCCGGTCAGCGGGTCGACCGTCAGCGTGTCCTGCGGGCTGATGCCGTCGACACCGTTGTCGCTCAGCTTCCACTGGAAGCCCTTGATGCGCCCGTCGGGGTCCGCGCCTGTCCAGCGGAACTCCACGGCGTAGCTGGCTTCCAGCAGGGTGGGCGGCTGGCCGGTCACGCGGGTGTCCGGCGCGGCATTCGGGATGCGCACGCCCCCCATTTCCGTATTGGTCGAGCAGCCGCCGACGAACCCGAGCAGGATCGCCAGGAACCACGGGGCAAAGCCCCACCGGGTCCGGATGCCTTGCGTGTGCATTGCGCTTCTCCTCGTCCTCTCGGTCAGACCCGGGACACCCTTCCCGGGTTAGGGATTGCAGACGATGTCTTCACCGTTCAGGCAGCGAAGAACCAGTCGGAAGTACTTGCGAACCGGCGTCCCGTCGAGGCTGGACATGGCGCCCAGGGACAACTGCAGCTGCGTGCGCGACGGCGAGGTGAACCCGAGGTCGCGCCACGTCTCGCCCGCCACCAGGTTGCGGTCCGGGCGCACGCTGCGGAAGAAATTGAAGGTCGACGGACGGTACGGCAGCGAACCCTGCGCCGTCTGGTCGAGCGCCACGGCATCCACCCAGCCGATGCCGAACTGGCGCGTCACGGCGCGGTACACCATCTCCGTCGCCACCGCATCGCGGGTCACGGTCGCGGTCAGGATGACCTTGTAGTTGGCCGATCCCACCGTGGTCAGCAGTGTCGGCACCCAAACCTCGACCTCGAGCTTCCACAGGCCCGTGGTGGCGTTGACCAACAGACCGGTGCCCGTCGTGGGCTGCCCCCAGGTCGGCACGCGGATGTCGTCGTTGCCGCCGCCGTCCTTGACCTCGTTGAACTCGTCGCAGCCGTAGGACACCTCGTACTGCCAGCCGCCTACCCGGCGCACGGCCTGCGACCAGGCCTCGCGCGGGTCATCCTTGCCGTGCAGCAGGACGGCCATCTTGTAGCGACTCGCGGGAAGCACATAGTTGGCCACGCTGTCGGCATGGGTCGCCGCGACCAGGCTGTTGGTCACGAACCCTGTGTCCTTGTTCACGAACAGGTAGACGGCGCCGATCACGGCTTCGAGGTCGGTGGCGGGGTTGGACACGCCGCCGGCAAGGACGCGCAGCTCGGTGCGCCCCGCCAGGCAGGGGTGGGTCGCCAGGTAGGCACGCGACGTGTCCTCGACACAGGCCACCGAGGCATCGAAGGCCGACGTCGAACTGTTCGGCTTGGGCAGCAACTCGATGCACTGCAGGCACGGGTCGAACCCGACGTCGAACGACAGCGAGGCCGGCGAGCCGTCACGGCGCGCATGCTCGTCGACCGACTGCATGTTTAGCGTGAACCTGCTGTTCGGGCCGGTCAGGAAGCCGAGGGTGTCGCCGTACCAGCCGTCGACATTGGCGCCCCACGCCGGCTGTGTGTTGAGGGCGCTCGCATCCGACGCGAACGGGAAGACGCCGCCGGTGAAGTTCTGTCGCAGGCCCTGCACGTAGCCCGTGAAGCCGATCTTGTAGTTGGCGTCGATGCGCACATCACGCGCGTCATCCCGGGCCAAAGCCTTGAAGACCACGTACGTCCGGTCGGGGATGCGGTCACCCGCCGCGAACGGATGGTGCACGCGCGCGGGATCGTTCAGCTGGATGTAGTAGGGGTAGATCTCGGGATCGGACGGGTGCGCCCAGTCCTGCTCCCCATTCAGCAGCACCGTCTCGGGATCGTAGTTGACCACGAAGGAGAACGGCCGCAGGTAGGCCGCGACCTCGACCCCGGCCACATCCAGCGAGTTGACCTCGAGATTCACCGTGCCGCTGGGCAGCAGGCGCCGGAACGGCCCGGTGCCGGTGCCGTCGTTCGCGAACACCAGCGAGGTCGCCGTGCCGAAGAACGAGAAGCTGTCGTTCGTCGTCTCGTTGAACCTTCGCGGGTGCCAGCAGTCCTCGAGCGAAGGCTGGCAGTCGCCGCCGAGAGCGCCGTTGATCTTCCACTTGTAGCCGAACAGGCCGTCGTAGACCGGCGCCACCGTATCGATGACCGCGAGCGCCGCAGGGTCGTAGCCCCGCACGTTGGGCGACTGGCCACGCCAAAGCACCTGGTAGGTGCGCCCGTAGCCGACGGTGTCGACCTGGCCGGCCACGACGGGGATCGTGTCGCTGCCGCTGACCCGGAAGAACCGGAGATCCGGCGAGCCCAGCGTGTTCGTGAAGAAGTGCAGCCGCGCCGGCGTGCGGTCATAGGCGCCGAAGTCGTCGATGGCCACCATGTGCAGCGTCTTGTGCGCCGAGGTGTTGACGCCCTCGCCGATCGTGAAGTTGAAGACGGAGTCCGTGCGCGTGGTCCAGTGGCCGATCGCCAGCGTCGAGGCGTCGAGCGCCGGGTTGAAGCGCTGGTCCTCCTCGTCGTCGGTCGTGTCGGGATCCTGGATCGTCGTGTCGGTCAGCGCCCACACGAAGCGTTCCACCTTGCCGTCCTCGTCGCGACCGTACCAGTACACGTGGAAGTGGTAATACCCTCCCGCATCCTCGGGCGGCGCTCCCACGATGTAGGTTTCAGGCGCCTTGTTGACCTGCACGGCCTCCGGTTGGAAGGCGCGGCAGCCGGCCAGTGCGGTGATACCCGCGACGGCAAGCAGGACCAACGCGACGATGGAGATTCGCCTGATACTCATGCTGGCGGACGCCCCCTCGGAAGCCTCGACAGTACAGCAGGTTGGAACCGCGCCGCAGCGGTGGGAGAGGCGGCGTCGGCCTTGCCGGCCACGACCGTCCCGCCGGGTGGGCAGGCAGTTCGCTGGCAGCTTGGGAAATATAGGGACCCGCTCAAGGCCCTGTCAACCGCCAAGAGCCCCCTCCCCCGGGCCACAACCCCGTTGCGGCACGCAGGTTGGCCGTCCGTTGCCCCTCAATAAGCGGGGGGCGACCCTTGCGGGCCGCCCCCCGGCAGTTGCCTGCCAAGCTTCGATCAGGGATCGAAACTTACTTGACCATCGTGGCCTTCTGGACGTTCACGTCGCCACCCGAACGGGTCTCGACGAAGTACACGCCCGAGGACACGCTGCTGCCCTGATCGTTGGTGCCGTCCCACACGACCGAGCCGGCGGTCTCGGAGACCTGGCCGTTCAGCAGGGTCTTCACGAGCTCGCCACGCACGTTGTAAACCTTCATGACCACGTTGCCGGGGTTCTTGAGGGTGTACTTCAGCGTCAGCTGCGGGTTGAACGGGTTCGGGTAGCTCTGCACCGCGAACTTCGCGCCCGGCAGCGTCGTGCCGCTCGTGTTGCCAGGGTTGTTCGCCACACCGAAGTAGTTCAGCACGTCGCTGACCAGCTTGGTGCGGGCCGGCAGGGCCGCCGGAGCCTTGGCAGGATCGATGACGTACAGCAGGTCGTGGTTCATCGAGACAACGCGGTTGGTACCGTCGATGTTCAGGATGGCCGCGGCATACGAGTACGGCGTCGACACGCCGCCGGCGGCAGTGAACTGCGCCAGACGCTGAGCCGAACCCAGGGTCACCACGTTGTCGAAGTCATTGATGCCGAAGCAGCCGCCGTAAGCGATCCAGCTGCTCAGGGTGCTGAACACGGGGTTGCCGGCGATCGTGACAACCTTCGGGGCCGTCTGGCCGCCGATGTTGTCGCGCACGTCCGGGTCGTTGTAGGTCACGCCCATCTTGGTCTCCAAGAAGGTGCGGTTGACCGTACCCGAGGCGTACAGGCTGTTCGCCAGGTCGTCACCGGACATGAACAGGTCACGGCCGCCCAGGGCGAACCAGCTGTTCAGCAGGCCAGTGTCGTTGCCGGCGTCGCCATTGTAGTCGCCGTTGGACAGCGTCGGCGAGCTGAGGTCGCCGGCGGTGTACAGCATGTCCGTGTAACCATCGATCTGCGACACGGTCGCACGGCCGCCGAGACCGTTACCGACGCCCGAGCTCGGGCCGTGGGTAGCGTACACGTCGTAGTCCGTGCCCTTGACCAGGCCGAGGCCGCGCAGGGCGCCGTACCACTCGTCCTCGCCGCCGCGGAACCCGAAGTCGTTCCAGAACAGCAGGGTCGGCTGGGTGCCGGCGATGTCCTTGACGGACGGCAGGCAGTTGACCGTGTAGAAGCCGGGGTACTTCATCGGCTCGAGCTGGCCGATGCCCGAACGGTCGAACGGGGCGTACGCAGTGCGGACGTCCGCGCCGACCTGGTCGGTGGTCGCGAAGTAGTAGTGCAGAACGTCGCCGGGGAACAGCATGCCCGTGTCAGGCAGGTCGAAGTTGTAGCGGTTGGCCACAACAGCGCCCGTAGCCGTGCGGGTGACCGCACCGGTGACCGAACCGCTGGTCTGGCCAGCAGTCAGGGCCGTGCGCTCGGTGTCCGTGAACAGCGGGTTCTTGACGGCGAACTGCCAGTACATGGTCGGAGGACCACTCAGGGTGCCGCCGGCGCGCGGAGTCACGTCGATCCAGATCGAGTCGCCCGGATCGTTGCGGCTGTGCGTCTTGGCGGAGATGTTCGCAGCCATGTCGAAGCGGCAGGAGTTCGCAGCCAGGTTGCCCAGGTCGACGTCGCCGATCGCCGGGAAGACGTCGTTGGCCATGCGGATTTCCGTGATGGCCATGCGGGCGCCGGAGGCCGGGTAGATCTTGACGTTGGCGTTGTCGAAGTACGGAGCCGGCGTACCGTTGGTGCCGTTACCGTAGCCGAACTGCCAACCGAGCTCGATGACACCCAGCTGGACCTGGACGTGGGTCACGCCCGGCTCGATGAGGTCGTCGACCACGTTCTGCGAGCGCAGGTAGTTCGGACCACCGTAGTACACGAAGTTGCGGTCCACCCAGCCGGCGACGTTGATGTCGCCACCAGCCGTCGAACGAACGCTCCAGGTGTAGAAGATGCCAGGGCTGTCGTTCGGGACGAGCAGCTCATGACGGTAGATGTCGAACGCGTACGTCATGCCGCCCTTGGCGGGATCCGGCCAAGGCATGACCGGGGAGTTGACCGCACCCTGGATGTGGTAGGCCGTGCCCAGCAGACCACCGCGATTGTTCACGATGTAGCCGCCCGGAGGGCCGTAGTCCATGCCGGGGCCGCCGACGGAGCCGCCGGTGCCGGGCACCACGAGGCCGTCGTCGATGAAGGCGACCAGCTTCGAGTAGTTCGAAGCGCAGTCGTCAGCGTCACCCAGCAGACCCCACACGCGCGCGAAGTCGCCAACGCCCACGTTCGGAGTGGCCACCCAGTCGGGGCCCAGCAGGCCGTCTTCGAAGTCCTCGGTGTACGGGGTGCCGTTCAGCGTCACGATGATGTTGTCAACGCGCGCCGCACCGTTCGTCGGCCAGAGGCAGTCGCCGTCCGACCAGCCACCGTCGGCGTCGAACACGAAGGCCACCGCGATGTCGGTGCCCTGGTACAGCTCGGCCGGGGTGTAGGTGAAGGTGTAGTCGACAACCGCGGTGCCAGCGCCGTCCCAGGACATGCCCTGGCCGCCGGCGATGGCCTCGAAGTTCGGGTTCAGAAGCGTGCGGCGCTGCAGGGTCGTGAAGTCATAACCCGGCTCGCTGTCGTACGCCAGATCGGCCTGGACACGAATCGTCGAAGCGCCGGCAACAGTCTTCCGGAACTCGAGGATGTCGAACCAGTTGTTGCCGTAGCCGCCGTCCGCGTCACCGCTGCCGCAGGAGACGATCGCGATGTCGCCGCACCAGGCAGCGTTGCCGCTGAACGGGTTGTTGTAGGAGTCGACGTGCCAGTGGTTGGCCGGCTGCGTCAGGTCCTCGGAGTACCAGCCGTTAGTCAGGAGACCCGCGCCGCCCGGACGGGCAGACGCGTTCTCGAAGTCGCCGCGGTACGGGAAGCCCGCACCAGGGCCCATCAGGTCGATGGTGTCACCGGAGGCCTTGATGCCGGTGTCACCGAACATCATGGCAGGCTGCGACGACATGTTGCGCTCGCTAGCGAACGCACCCACAGCGAACAGCAGCGCCACCGCCAAGCACGCGATCGTGGTGAGTCTCTTCATTATCTTCCCCCCATCGCCGGCTCTGGGGCCGACACATGGTTAGGCGAACGATTTCCGTGCGGCGACGGGCTTTCGCCTCGCCCCGCACCCTACGGGCGACAATGGTTCCCTCAGGCGAACAGGTGGCACGGCGTGAAAACGCGTGCCAGAAAGAGCGGGACCTCCTACGGATGGCGCAGACCAAAGGTGACGAGCGAACAAAGCGTCAAGTGATTCAAACGGAACACGAGTGGAAACAGAGTGCCAACGCACCTCGAGGGTAGGGAACATTTGTCTTGAGTCGCTGAATTACCTTACCGGAATCCGAAAGTAGCGTCAATAGTCATTTGTGGAAAAACCGTGGGGTGCGCCAAAAAGCGAACCCGCGGATCAGACATCTTCCGATCCGCGGGCCCGGGCAGGTTCGTCTTTGTTTCGCCTCAGGCCCCCTCGAGCGGGGCGACCTCGCCAAAATCGGCGTAACGGGCAAAGAGACCATGAATTTCCCGCACGAACGCATGCCGCACGCCCCGCAGGGCGGGATCCTCGGCATTGACCATGACGGCCGTGAAATAGGCATCGATGGCCGGACCGAGCGCCGAAAGCGTCCCGAAAGCGTCACCTTCGCGCTCCGACCGTTCCGCCTCGCGGAGCGCCGGCGCCGCCGCCGCCGCCTGGGACAGCAGGGCCTTTTCGGCCGGTTCCGGCAAGGACGCAAAATCCTCGCCGCCCGCGCCCCGCCCCCCGGCCAGCCAACGCTCGAAACAGGCCTCGAGTTCGGAATCCGGCAGCACCGCACCCTTGAGAATGTTCCGGCAACGCTTGAAGCCGGTGGCCAAAGCCTGGAAATCCAAACGTTCCCGGTATCCCGCCAGCGCCTCGGCCCAGGCCATGGCGGCCAGCGGATCACGCCAGCGCACGGGCAGGATGGCGCGCACCACGGCGGCATCCTGGCCGCCGGTCTCGGCCAGGAAGCCCGAAAGGCGGGTCTGCACGAATTCGGCGATCTGGCCCCGCACCGCCGCCATGTCCGCACCGGGGACGCAATGCGCCAGCTGCCCGAGCGCAAACTCAACAACCGCAAGGAGATCAACGGATTTCTTCGTGTCAATAATGATGCGCACGATCGCCAGCACATGCCGGCGCAGGGCATACGGGTCCTTGGCCCCCGTGGGCACGAACCCGGCCAGCCAGCAGCCCGCCAGGTTGTCCAACCGATCGGCCACCGAAAGCACGCTGCTGTAAAGGTCCCCCGGCAGCTCACCGCTGGCCGAACGGGGCAGGTAGTGGCGATGGATGGCCCGGCAGACCTCGGCCGGCTCCCCTGCGAGTTCAGCGTAACGCGCGCCGATAAACCCTTCCAGTTTCGTGAATTCCTTGCCGTCCTTGATCATCTCGCTGACCAGGTCGGCCTTGCAGATCCGGGCCGCGCGGGCCAGGGGCGCCGGGGTGGCCTGACCATCCCCCATGCCGTGGGCCCACAGCCAATCGACCAGCCCGGCGATGCGGACGGTCTTGTCACCGACCGACCCGAAGCCCTCGAGCCAGGTCACCGCGGCCAGGCGGGCCACCTGCTGGTCCGGGGACTGCTTCTGGTCGAACTCCCAGTAGAACAGGGCATCGGCCAGGCGGGCGCGCAGCACCCGCTCGTTCCCGGCGATGACGTTGTCCAGGTGGTCCGAGCCGCCATCCCTGACCGATGCGAAGCGGGTCAGCAGGCGCCCGTTGGCCCCCACGATCGAGAAGTAGCGCTGGTGCGCCTTGAGCGCCGTGGCGATGACCTCGTCCGGAAGGGCCGCGTAGCGGTCCTCGTACCGGCCAAGGAAGGGGCGCGGCTGCTCGCACAGGAAGACGACCTCGGTCAGCAGGTCCTCGTCCTCGAGCAGGCGGCCGGCGGGCTCCTCGGCCGCCAGGCAGGCCTTGAGGCCCTCGCGGATGGTGCGCCGCCGTTCCTCGTGGTCAACCATGACGCCGGCCGCCGCAAGGGTCGCCAGGTAGTCGCCGGGCGCCGCCAGCACGACCTCCCGGTTGCCGGCGAGCGTGCGGTGGCCGCGCGACACGCGGCCCGAGCGGATGTGGCCGACCGACAGGTCGACGACCTCGCCGCCCAGCAGCGCCACGATCCACTGCAGGGGGCGCGGATACTCCAGATCGTAGGTCCCCCAGCGCATCACCTTGCGGAACGGAATGCCGAGCACCACCGCCGGCACCAGCTCGGCGAGCACCGCGGCCGCCTCGCGTCCCGGCTCGGTGCGCCGCGCCACCAGGCACGCCGCTGCACCCTCGCCCACGCGGGCGCAGTCGGCCAGGTCGACGCCCGCCTTGCGCGCAAAGCCCAGCCCCGCCGGCGTGGGCGTCCCGTCGGCGGCGAAGGCCACCGACAGCGGCGGCCCCTTCAACTCGGTCTCACGATCCGGCTGCCGCACGGCGAGCGCATCGCAAAGGAGGGCCATGCGCCGCGGCGTGGCCACGACGCGGACGCCCGAGGCCTCGAGGCGCACCGCGGCCAGTCCTTCGCACAGGCGGCGCTCCAGCTCGGCCATCGCGTCGGGAACGAAGCGGGCCGGGATCTCCTCGCTGCCGATCTCGAGCAGGAAAGGCAGGCGGTCGGTCTGGTTCTGCGGGCTCATCGGGACGACTCCTGGTTCTTCAGCAGCGGGAATCCCATGCGTTCGCGGCTCTGCACATAGCTCGTTGCGGCCAGTCGCGCCAGGTTGCGCACGCGGGCGATGTAGCCGGTGCGCTCGGTGACCGAGATGGCGCCACGCGCCTCGAGCACGTTGAACAGGTGGCTGCACTTGGTCACGGCATCGTAGCCCGGATACACCAGGCCGGCCTCCAGCAGCTGCTTCGCCTCGCGCTCGCGATCGTCGAAGAAACGCCGGTACAGGTCGATGTCGGCATGCTCGAAGTTGAACGCCGAGTACTCGATCTCGAACTGCCCCTGCACCTCGCCCCAGGTCAGGCCGCCGCCCCACTGCAGGTCCTTCACGTGACTGACGCCCTGGATGAACATGCACAGCCGGAGCAGGCCGTACGTCAGCTCGACCGAGACCGGCTGGCAGCGCACCCCGCCCACCTGCTGGAAGTACGTGAACTGGCTGACCTCCATGCCGTCGAGCCAGACTTCCCAGCCGAGGCCGGCGGCGCCCAGCGTGGGCGACTCCCAGTCGTCCTCGACGAAGCGGATGTCGTGCTCCTCGGCCTTGATGCCGATCGCCCGCAGCGACTCGAGGTACAGGCCCTGGCTGTCCGCCGGGTTCGGCTTGAGCAGCACCTGGTACTGCAGGAACTGGTGCACGCGGTTCGGATTCTCCAGGTACCGCCCGTCCTTCGGACGCTTGCTCGGCTCGACGTAGCACACCTGCCACGGTTCCGGCCCGAGCGAGCGAAGGAAGGTGTTCGGGTTGAACGTGCCCGCCCCCACCTCGCTGTTGTAGGGCTGCACCATGACGCACCCGTAGTCGATCCAGAACTGCTGGAGCCGGGCGATCATCTTCTGGTATTCCATCATCTCGCGTGACCCTTCAAGGACCAGTGTCCCGGTTGTCGTCCCCTTGCGCGCCGCCGGCGGCGCCACGCGCGACCCGCAGCAGGTCCAGCGCCGCCGGCAGGCGGTAGCCGGGCAGGTGATAGCCGAGGAAGCGATGCAGGTGGCCGCCGACCTCGCGCCGCGTGGGCGCGTCCATGGCCAGGTCGCCGCCGCATGCCAGTCCGGCGTCCGCCAGCTCCAGCAGCACCAGCAGCGCCTCGCCGCCGAGGGGGCGGCCGCCGCCGTCGGCGCCGCCGCGCGCGCATTCCCCGCACAGGACGCCGCCCTCGGCGGCGCTGAAACGCAGCGTGGCCGCCGACAACCCCGGACGATCGCGCCCGCATCCGCAGCACTGCGTCAGGTCCGGGGCCACCCCGTGCCTGGCCAGCAGTTCCCATTCGAAGGCGAAGAACACCAGCGCGGGATCCTGGCAGGAGGGCGAGGATAACATCCGCAGAAACGCGTCGCAAACCCCGAACAGGTCGGCCGCGCCGCCCGGATCGTCGCGCACCAGGGCCCCGGCCGGCCGGCAGCGGTCCACGAGCTCCAGGGCCCCCAGCAGGTAGGCCGAGCGCTCCAGTGTCGGCGCCTCGCCCAGCGGGTCCAGGTCGACGCCGCCGCCGCGCAGGTACTGCAGCTCGCGGGCGGGATCAAGGCTGAACTCGACGGTGACCAGGCGTCCCGGCTCCACCAGGGGACGCAGCACCGAGCGCGCCTGGCGCGCCGACTTGGCGATGACCTTGACGTAGCCGTGGTCGCGCGTCAGGAGGGAGGCCACGGCGCTCGTCTCGCCGCACGGCCAGGCTCGCAGGACCAGGGCGGCGGTCGAGGCCGCCGGGCGCGTCAAAACACCCATGTCCCACCACCGCCGGCCGCCCGCGGGCGACGCCTGGGCGGAATGCCCGCCTGCCGTGCCACGCTAATCCGCTTCGCGCCGGAGGAAACCGGGGAACGGCACCGGCGAACTGAGCAGCACCCTGACCAGCCGCTGGTCCGAGACGTCCTCGACGGTCACGCCGAGCCCGGCCACCGTGAAGGTCTCGCCGGCGTGCGGGACGTTGCCCGCGGCCTCGTAGACCAGGCCGCCGAGCGTCTCGCTGTCCTCGACGCCCGCGGCGCCGCCGAACGTCACGCCGAGGATCTCCTCGAGCTCCTCGAGGTTGATCTTGGGGTCCAGCCGCACCGTCCGCTCGTCGACCCACGTGACGAGGTCCTCCTCCTCGTCGAACTCGTCCTCGATGTCGCCGACGATCTCCTCGATCACGTCCTCGAGGGTGACCAGCCCGGCCGTGCCGCCGTACTCGTCGATGACCACGGCCATGTGGATGCGCTTGGAGCGGAACTCGTCCAGCACCTCGTCGATCTTCTTGCTCTCGGGAATGAAGTAGGCCGGGCGCGCCAGGTCGGCGACGGTGCGGCCCTCGGCCGCGAAGCGCCCTTCCTGCACGAGGCGCAGCAGGTCCTTCGAGTAGAGGATGCCCACGACCTTGTCCACGCTGCCCTGGAACACGGGCAGGCGCGAATGCCCCTGCTCGATCACCACGGGCACGATCTCGAGCACCGGGGCATCGCCGTCGAGGACCACCATGTCGATGCGCGGCACCATGATCTCGCGCACGGCGGTGTCGTGGAAGTTGAAGATGCTCTGGATCATCTCGCGTTCGTCCTCGTCCAGCGCGGCGTTCTGTCCCTCGTCGGTCATGAGGCTGCGGATCTCGCCCGTCGACAGGTGCGGCTGCATGTCGGCCGACCACAGGGTGTCGTCCACGCGGTCCATGATCGCGAGCATCAGCGCCGCCCATGGGCGCAGCAGCCAGCACAGCGGGTAGACCAGCGTCCCGACGACGCGGGCATAGCCCACGGCGGCGCCGGCCGCCAGCGAGCGCACCAGCAGGCCGCCCAGCGACCACACGAGCGTCGCCCCGAGCGCAAACACGACGAGCAGGCGCACGGCCCCGGCGGTCGGCCAGGCGGTCCGCAGGACGTCGCCGAACGCCCAGCCGCCGACCAGCGAGCAGCCCAGATACATGGCGCCCACCGTCACCTGGAAGCGGCGGTCGCGTGCCAGGTACTCCGAGAGCGCCGGGCCCAGCGGGCGATCCTCGAGCAGGCCGTTGCGGAACAGGCCGCTGACGCGGTAGTGGGCCGCCATCAGGCCGCTGAGCAGCACTGCCGAGCCCCAGGCGCAAGCGGCCAGGACAAGGGCGCCGGTGTCGGGTTCCGGGTTCGCGAACAAGGCTCAGGCCCCTTTGGCAAGCGGATGCGGCAACCCGCACCCGCGCAGGACGGCGGCCTCGCAGGCCATCATGGCCTGCCGGTCCGCTTCGTCATCGTGCTCCCAGCCGAGAATATGCAGGCATCCGTGCACCACGAGCAACGCCATTTCCTCGTCGGGCGGCCAGCCCTGCTCGCGGCAGCGGGTCGTGATGAAGCCGGGGGCCAGCACGATCTCGCCTGCCAGGACAGGCCCCGACTCGCCCGCCTCGAGGGGGTCCGGCCACAGGTCGAGCCGGGCGCCCCGCTCGCCGGCGCGGGCGCCGGCGGTCCCATCCCCGGGGTCCTCGTCCACCAGGTATGAAAACGAAAGCACGTCCGTCGGGCCGTCGCCGCCGCGGTAGCCCGCGTTGAGGCTGGTCATGCCGGGATCTTCGACAAGCACCACGTCGACGCGCCAGCCGGCCGGCCCCAGCCCACCCGCCAGCCGCGCCAGCACCTCCCACGGGGCGCACAACGCCGCCTCGGCGGCGGGCACCCGGTCCCGCCGCCTGTCCACCAGCGCGAGGATCACGGTTTCGTCCTCGGCTCGAGGCGGCGATCGGTCGGCCGCTCCGGATCCCTCTGGCCCGGGTAGACGATGCGCGCGTGGTGGATGCCCGTCAGCAGGGGCACGAACGCGTCGCGGATGCGCGCAATGTCGCTCAGCGAGAGCCCGGACTGGTCCAGTTCGCCGCTCAGCATCCGCTTGTCGATGACCTGCCGCGTGATCTCCTTGATGCGACTGGGCGTCGGTTTGACCAGCGCGCGCGTGGCCGCCTCCACCGCGTCGGCGAGCATCAGGATGGCGGTCTCGCGCGAGCGCGGGCGCGGGCCCGGGTAGCGGAAGTCGTCGACCTTCACGGTCTCGCCGCCGTCGCCCTCGAGGGCCTTGTGGTAGAAGTACTCCATCACCATGGTGCCGTGGTGCTCGGGGATGAAGTCGATCACCATCGCCGGCAGGCGCCAGCGTCGGCCCAGCTCGATGCCCTCCTTCACGTGCGCGGCCAGCACCAGCGCACTCATGCTCGGGCTCAGTTCGTCGTGCCGGTTGTGGCCGGGAGACTGGTTCTCGACGTAGTACTCGGGCTTCTCCATCTTGCCGATGTCGTGGAACAGCGCGCCCACCCGCGTCAGCAGGGCGTTCGCCTCGATCGCGCGCGCGGCGTGCTCGGCCAGCTGCCCGACCACCTGGCTGTGGTGGTAGGTCCCCTGGGCCTCCAGCGCCATGCGCTGCAGAAGCGGGTGGTTCAGGTCCGACAGCTCGAGCAGCGTCAGGTCGGAACAGACGCCGATCGCCGGCTCGGCCACCGGGAGCACGAACAGGCCGAATGCCACCGAGAGCACCGGCACGAAGAGTGCGACCAGGTACATCGGCTGGACGGCCTGCCCCCTTCCGAGCTCGAGCAGGAAGACCAGCGCGATCGACAGGAAGGTCAACAGCAAGATCGTGCGGTAGAACAGGCTGCGCTTGTGGACGCGCCGCACCGACATCACCGTCACCATGCCCAGCACATACCACGCGAAGACGTGCCCCGCCTCGACCTCGGGCAGCACCGCCAGCAGGGTCACGGCCAGCAGCGTGGTCGTGTAGCCGATCCGGCCCTTGAACAGCACGGTCGTCAGCAGCGACATCAGGATGATGGGCACGGCCAGCGGACCCAGCGCCGGACGCGACAGGGCCACCGCCGCGCCCCCAAGGTAGATGATCAGGATCGCGCTGATCGCCAGCTGGAACCGCCGGTGCTGAAGGCGGCCCGGGAAGTGGATGCCGGCCAGCCAGCCGTAGAGCAGCAGGGTCATTGCCACCAGCAGCGAGCGCGAGACGTAGCGAGCGGCGACGTCGATGGTGCCGCCCCCGCCCCCGCGCGAACGCAGGCGGTCGGCCAGCTCGTGCAGCCAGCGGGCCTGCTGCTCGGTGACCAGGACGCCGCGCTCGACGATCCGCTCGTTCGCGATGAAGCTCCGCACCATCGGCACCGCCTCGCGGGCCTGCTCCTGGCGCTGGCGCGTCTCCTGGGGCTCGTAGATCAGGTTCGGCGTGACCAGCGGCCGCATCACGGCGGCGGCTCCGGCCGACTCCGCCGGGCCGAGGCCCGACTCGCGCAGCGCCGTCAGCAGTCGCTCGCGGACGTCGGCCTGCGTGCTGACCAGGTCGCGCTCCCTCTGCACCTCGGACTGCCCGGTCATGACCACGACGCGCCCGTAGCGACCCGGCGGCAGCATGTCGGCGACGCCGCCGTCGCGCACGACATGCCATGCGCGACGCAGCCGGGGCAGCAGCGAGTCGGGCCGCGCCGTGCGCAGCAGCTGCCGCATCGACTCGCCCGATTCCGACGGGAACTGCACCGTGAGCAGGCCCACGCGATCATTCAACGGCAGGTTGGAATCGGCCAGGGCGTCGGCCAGCGCCCCGAACCACATTTCCATCGCCGCGTTCGCCGCCGCGCTGGTGGGCACCGCGCGCAGCACCGGCGGCTGCTCCACCACGCGCGCAAGTCTTGCCATCTCGACGTCGCGCTGCAGCAGGGGGCCGTCGAACGCGAAGGGGGCGCGCACCTCGCTCTCGGCCACCTCACCCGCGGCAGGAAAGTCGATGCTCAGGCGGGGCACGGGCGGGAACATGACCAGGTGCAGCACGAGGATGACGGCGCCCAGCCCGAGCGCCCACGCCGTGGCCCTCTGGGGGGCCTCGGGCTCGGTCGCCGACTTGGCGCCGGCGCGCGAACCGGGCACACGCAGGGAACGCGCCCCGCCCTGGGGCGCCGTTCCCACGCGCTGCCGGAACCACCAGCGGTACATCCAGCCCCCCCGGCGCTAGCCGCGCCCTGCGGCGTCCGCGGCCTCGAAGGCGTCGACGATGCGCCGGACCAGCGGGTGCCTGACCACGTCGCGCCCGTCGAGGTCGACGAAGGCGATGCCCTCGGTGCCGGCCAGGATCTCGCGCACGTGGACCAGCCCGGACTTCTTGTCCTCGGGCAGGTCGACCTGCGTGATGTCTCCGGTGACGACGGCCTTGGACTGGAAGCCCAGGCGCGTCAGGAACATCTTCATCTGGCCCACGGTCGTGTTCTGCGCCTCGTCAAGGATGACGAAGGAGTTGTTGAGCGTCCGCCCGCGCATGTACGCCAGGGGCGAGGCTTCGATCACGCCCGACGCCATGTAGCGGGCGATCTTGGCCGCCCCGGTGATGTCCGACAGCGCGTCGTACAGGGGTCGCAGGTACGGGTTGATCTTCTCCTGCAGGTCGCCGGGCAGGAAGCCGAGCTGCTCGCCCGCCTCCACGGCCGGCCGTACGAGGACGATCCGGTCGACCAGCTGTCGCTTCAGGTAGTCCATCGCCATGACGACGGCCAGGAACGTCTTGCCGGTGCCCGCCGGCCCCGTCGCGAACACGATGTCGTGCTCGCGCACGGCGTCGACATAGGCCTGCTGGCCGGGCGACTTGGCGCGCAGCGCCTGCCGGCTGCCGCTTGCATAGAGCAGCGCCTCGCCCGCCCCCGGTCCGCCCTCGCCCATGTCGCGACGGCCGAGCCGCTGGTCCCAGAGATAGCCGAGCGAGATCTTGTCCACGAGCTGCCCGTGCCGCACGCGCTGGATGAGGTCCTCCAGCACGTCCTGCACCAGGTCCAGGCTCTCGGATGGGCCCCGCACGAACAACTTGTCGCCGCGGACCGTGAGCGTGCCCCCGAAGCGCTCCTCGAGCAGCCGCAGGTTGGCGTCGCGCGGACCGAGCAGGCCCAGCTGGTCGACCCCCGAGAGGTCGATGGTCATCTGCCCGGGCGGCTCCCGGTCATCGCCTCCCAGGCGACGGCTCATGAGGGCGTTCCCTCGCCTGCGGGCGGCGTGACGGCCAGGTTCAGCTCGCGAAGCTGCGCGTCGCTGATGTGACCCGGACTGCCGTCAAGCGGCGACGCCGCCAGCGTGGTCTTCGGGAACGCGATCACCTCGCGCAGCGAGGGGCTTCCCGTCAGCAGCATCACGACGCGGTCCAGGCCCAGCGCGATGCCGCCGTGCGGCGGCGCGCCGTAGCCGAGCGCGTCCAGGAAGAAGCCGAACTTGCCCAGGTACTCCTCGGGCTCCATGCCGGCGATGCGGAACACGCGCTCCTGCAACTCGCGCTGGTGGATGCGGATGCTGCCCGAGCCCAGCTCGACGCCGTTGCACACCAGGTCGTACAGCTGCGCGCGCGCGGCGCCCGGGTCGTCCTCCAGGCCGGCGATGTCCTCGGGGCGCGGCTGCGTGAACATGTGGTGGCAGGCGGTCCAGCCCTGCCCGTCGGGCGTGCGCTCGAAAAGCGGGAAGTTCCGGACCCACGCCAGCGCCCAGGTGCCTTCGGGAATCCAGCCGGCCAGGCGCGCCACCTCGAGCCGCACGGCGCCCAGTGACGCCACGGCCTTGTCCCACGGCCCGGCCACGGCCAGCAGCAGGTCGCCCTCCTGCAGGCCCAGGCGCTGCACCAGCGCCTCCTGGAAGCCGGCCGAAAGGAACTTGGCGATGCCGCCGTCGAAGCCGCTCGCCGTCACCTTGGTGCGCGCCAGGCCGTGCGCACCGTGCTTCTTCGCCAGGTCCTCCAGTTCGTCCACCTGCTTGCGGCTCCACCCGCCGAGCGCCGGCGCGCGCAGGCAGCGCACGGTGCCGCCCTTGGCGACAGCGTCCTCGAACACCGAGAAGCCGCAGCCCGCGACGATGTCGTCGAGCGTGTGCATCGGGCAACCGAACCGCAGGTCCGGCTTGTCCGAGCCGTACAGGTTCATCGCGTCGTCGTAGGCGATGCGCGGGAACGGCGTCGGCAGCACGATGCCGCACGCCTCCTCGAAGATGCGCGCCACCATCTCCTCGACCACCGCGTAGATGTCGCCCTCGGTGACGAAGCTCATCTCGAGGTCGATCTGCGTGTGCTCCGGCTGGCGGTCCTTGCGCAGGTCCTCGTCGCGCAGGCAGCGCGCCAGCTGGAAGTAGCGGTCCACGCCGCTGGCCATCAGGATCTGCTTGTACAGCTGCGGCGACTGCGGCAGCGCATAGAACTGGCCGTGGTGGATGCGACTGGGCACCACGTAGTCGCGGGCGCCCTCGGGCGTCGTCTTGATCAGCAGCGGCGTCTCGACCTCGAGGAACTCGCGCGACGACAGGAAATTCCGCGCCGCCATCGCCGCCCGGTGCCGCACCGCGAGGTTGTGCGCCATGACCGGGTGCCGCAGGTGGATGTAGCGGTGCTTCAGCCGCAGTTCCTCGCTGGCGTCCTGCGCCTGGTCGACCTGGAACGGCAGGGGAGCGCAGCCGTTGAGGATGGTGATCTCTCCGGCGACGATCTCCACCGCCCCGGTGACCTTCTCGGCATTGGCCATGCCCTCGGGCCGCGGCCGCACGGTGCCGCGCACCTGCAACACGCACTCGAGCCGGAAGTCGCGGGCCAGATCCAGCGGCTGGCCGCCTTCGCAAACCACCTGCACCAGGCCGTAGCGGTCGCGCAGGTCGACGAAGACGAGTCCCCCCATGTTGCGGATACGCGCGGCCCAGCCCGCCACCGTCACGGCGCTGCCGACCAGGTGCGTGTTGATCTCGCCACAGCGGTGCGTGCGCACCGAATTGGTCTCGCTGCTCTGGCTCAACCTTCCAGGACCTCCCTGACGGCCGTGAGCAAGTGTCCCCTGGCAACCGCCGCCTGGTCGCCCGAGTCCAGGTTCTTCACCTGCACGGTATCGGTCTCGATCTCCTCGGGGCCCACCGTCAGCATCAGGCGGGCCCGCCGCGCCACCGCCGACTTCACCTGGGTCTTGAGGGCGCGCCCGGTCGTGTCCACCTCGACGCGGCAGAAGCCGCGCAGCAGGTCCGCCAACTGCAGGCCGTGCTGCTCGGCGGCCCGGCCGCGACAGGCCACGTAGACGTCGACGGCCGGTTGCCGGCTCAACTGGGGGTCGATGACGTCGTCGCCCAGGTGCAGGAGCGTGCGCTCGATCCCGATCGAGAATCCCACGGCCGGCGTCGACGGCCCCCCGCACTGCTCGACCAGGTGGTCGTAGCGGCCGCCGCCGGCGACGCTGCTCTGCTTGCGCTCGCTGCCGGCCGTGATCTCGAAGGTCGTGCGCGTGTAGTAGTCGAGGCCGCGCACCAGGGTCGGATCCGCCTGCACCGGCACCTCCAAGCGCGCAAGCGTGTCCAGCACGATGGCGTGGTGCTCGCGGCAGGCCTCGCACAGCGCCTCGGTGATCGGGCGGAAGCCTCCCAGCACGGCCTGCATCTGGTCATCCTTGGCGTCGTACAGCCGCAGGGGATTCGTCTCGATGCGCCCCTGCAGGGACTCGGGGATATCCGCCAGCCGGCCCTTCAGGTAGGTCTTCAGGTCGTCGAGGTAAGCCGGCCGGCAGGCGCGACATCCGATGCTGTTGACCTTGACCAGCAGGCCGCGCGCGTCGACGGCGTCGAACAGCGCCATCGCCAGCTGGATCACCTCCGCGTCCAGCACCGGGGAGTCCGACCCGAGGGCCTCGACCCCCAGCTGGTGGAACTGGCGGTAACGCCCGGCCTGCGGCCGGTCGTGCCGGAACATGGGCGCCATGTAGAAGAACTTCAGCGTCCCCGGCTGCCGCTGCAGCCCGTTCTCGAGGTACGCGCGCACCACCGAGGCGGTCATCTCCGGGCGCAGCGTCAGGCTCTCGCCGCCGTCGCGCGCCTCGAAGGTGTACATCTCCTTGTCGACGATGTCCGTCCCTTCGCCCACCGAGCGCAGGAACAGCGCCGTCGGCTCGATGATCGGCGTGCGGATCTCGCCGTACCCGTATCGCCCGAGGACCCGGGCCCAGACGTCCTCGCACCAGCGCCAGCGCTCGGCCTCCTCCAGGAGGATGTCGCGTGTGCCCTTCAAGCGGTGGTACCTGGCATTCATGCCCGTTCGACTCCCTCGCGCGTGCCGCCGCCCTGCCGGCCGGCACACCCGTGCCGGCCCGCCCCTTGGCGCCGAACAGGGCGCCGAAGACGGCCTCCAATATGGCTCAAGGGCGGGGCCGGGGCCAATCGGCCGCGAAGTTCCTCCGCACCAGCTCGAAATCGGGCTCGACCAGCAGGTTGAAGCCCGCCAGTCCCACCGCGGGCAGGGCGGCCGCCAGGTCGCGCTCGGCCGGCGTGCGGTCGGTGGTTTCGCGACCGATCCCGGCCAGGCGATCACCGCGCGCCAGCCGCTCGGCCGCCGGCAGGTCCCGTGCCGCCAGCACGACCAGGTCGGGCACCGGCACCGTCAGGTCGCGCACCGACCAGCCGCCCGACTCGAGCAGCCCTTGCGCCAGGAACCGCTCGGCGTCCCACTGGCGCACCACCGCGTGGGAGTAGGCCCCCATCCGCAGCGCGTGCAGGGCCGGCCCGTGGTCGTAGGGATCGGGCCCCCACGCCACGCCGGTCGGCACGCCTGACGCCGGCCCGTCGCCGGGCCGCAGAGCCCCCGTGGCGCACAGCGACAGGGAGTCCCCGAAGATGACCGTCGCGGGATCGGCGAGCCACGGCGCCGCCGTGGTGTCGCTGCCCGTCCGTGATACCAGCACGCCCCGCGGACGGAGGTTGCGTGGTGCCGGGCGCCGACCCGCCGCCAGCGGCAGCCAACGGGCGCCGTCAAGACCGAGGGCCACGCCGTCGGGGCAGACCAGGAAGTCGGGCCGGGCCGCCGCCAGCCCCCTGAACTCGGCGAGCGAGCGCGTGACCACGACCTCCGCCGGCGCCCCCGTCCCATCGGCCAGCACCCGTCCGAGCGCAGGCCACACCGACAGGGCCCGGCGTTCGTCGCCGACCGGGTCGAGCACCACGACAACGGGACCGGCGTTGCGCTCCGCGGGGCGCGGCCACCAGGTGGCGGCCCCGGCCAGAAGCGCCACGAAGAGCGCCGCGGCCCAGGCCACTGTCCGGGCCTGCCTCGCGCCGCCGTCACTCATGGCCGGTCCCCGCGCCCGTGTCGCCACCCTCGCCGACGATGACCTGGAAGCGGGCGGGCTCGACGCCGATGACGATGGCCCACTCCGGCGCCACGACCTGCGGCGCCACGAGGTGGACGCCGGGCGCCAGGCCATCGGCCGACAGCGAGACCCGCAAGCGACGGGTGTCCAGCACCCGCAGCGAATCGGCGACGCCACGCAGCAGTACGTCGGCCCGCGCCGGCGAGACCGCCAGTCCCCTGCCCTGCGCGTCCGGCAGCGCGGATACCGCCACGTCGGCAACGGTGCGCTCGGCCAGGGGCCCCACGCCGTAGATCACCCGCACCTCGTGCTCGGAAAGCTGCAGGTGCACGTCGGGCGGCACGATGTGCAGCACCGTGGAGCCGATGCCGTCCAGTTGCGAGAGGTCCAGCGGCGCAGTGGCCACCACCAACTGGTCGGGGAAGTAGCGCGCCGGTCCGGTGACCGTGACGACGTCCGGCGTCAGCACAGGCCGGGCCAGGTGGCCGTAGCCCGCGCGCAAGCCGCCGACCGTCGTCAATGACACCGGTACGGTGCGCGTCAGCTGCCCGTCGATGCGGATCGACAGCCTGTCCGGCTCGACGACGTCCACGACATCGAGGTCGGTCAGCACGTCCGCCCGCTCGACCGGCACGGTGAACGTGCGCCCGGGACGGCGCTCGGCCAGGTCCACCCGCACCTCGCCGGCATCGCGGTGCAGGTACCGGTGCGACAGGAGCCGCAGCTTGCTCCCGCGCACGCGCACGCGCACCTCGCGGGGCAGCCCGCTGCCGACGACCGTGCAGCCCTCCTGCAGGCCGACGATGTGCAGCGGCAGCCCGATGGTCTGCTCGACAGACGACGTCGACGCCACCTGGAACCAGATCGCGATCGCGGCCACCAGGCACCCCAGCTTGAGCCCGAACCGGCTCACGGCCGCACCCCCAGGGCCGGCAGGCGCAAACGCTGGCCGATGCGCAGCTCGCGCTGGCGGTCGGTGAGGTTGTTGCGCTTGGCGATCTCGTTCATCGTCGTCCCGTAGCGCGCCGCGAGTTCCCACAGGCTGTCGCCGCTGCGCACCTTGTACACGTGCTCCCACCGGTCGTCGCCCGCCCGGGCCACCACCGGCCGTGCCGTGCGCCCCCGCTGGGGCACCGTCCCGGCGCGCCACTCGTCGATGCCCGCCACGATCGCGCCGGCCAGCTGCCGCCGTCCTTCCGGGTCCGCCAACAGGCGGGCATCATCGGGATTCGACAGGTAGGCCACCTCGACCAGCGCCGACGGCATCGCCAGGGTCTTGAGCACCTGGAAGCCTGCCTGCTTGACGCGCCTGCCCGCGACCACGCCCGTCCTGTCCGTCGCCGCCAGGAGCGCCGCGGCCAGCCGCCCGGAATCCTGCAGCACCCGCGTCATCTTGAGGTCCATCAGGATGTCCACGACCAGGTCCGCATGAACCTCGCCGGGCGGCAGGCCGACCAGGCCGGCGGCATTCTCCTTGTCCGCGAGCTCGCGCGCCTCGCGGTCGGTCGCCCCCTGCAACGACACGAAGTAGACCTCGGTGCCGGACACGGCAGGCTTCGGGTGCGTATTGCAATGCACCGAGACGAACACGTCACCCTTCTCGCGCTGCGCGATCTCGACGCGCTTACCCAACGCGAGGAACCGGTCGCGGTCCCGGGTCAGGACCACGCGATACCCCGGCAGCTTGCGCAACTGGCGGGCCACTTCGCGCCCGATATCCAGGCAGATATCCTTTTCCAGCAGGTCGCCCCTGATGGCGCCGGGATCGTCGCCGCCGTGCCCCGGATCAATGACGACGACGAACGGCTCGATCGGCCCGGACACCGGCCCGCCATCGGCCTCGTCCGACTTCGCCGGCGTCGAATCCGCGACGGCGACCGTTTCCGGCGGCACCGTGGACCCCGAGGGCGCCGGTTCAGTGCGGCGGGTCCCGGAGTCCGCCGGGGCGCCGGCGACCTGGGCCTGCTCCTGCTCCTGCGCCTGCGCCCCTTGGGCGACGAGGGGAACCTCACGCGCCGCCGCCGCCGCCGCCACGGGCGATGACGCCGCCTCGGCCGGCGCCGGCACCCCGCCATCGACCTTGGCGCCGGCCGGGATGGAATCGCGCGCGACCACCGGCGGCGCCGGCGCCGCCTCCACGGGGCCGCCGCCGCGCAGGATGTCGATCACGATGCGGTCGGGCTTGCCGGCGGCGGGCGCCAGCGAGAAGGCACGGAAGTCCCGGCGGCCGACCAGGTCGATCACGATCTGCGCCCGGTCCTCGCCCACGTTGCAGCGCAGGCGCTGCACCAGGGCATCGCCGATGGGCCGGTCCGCGCCGTTGTCGAACAACGCGCCGGGGATGTTGACGGCGATCCGGTCGGGATCCTCGACACGCCGGACCTCGAACGAGGCCGCCCGGTCGAGGTCCAGCACGATGCGCGTGTGGTCGGGCGCCGAGAAATGGCGCACGCGCAGGACGCGCGGCGCCGGCGTCGCCGCCCAGGCAAACCCGGTGGCCAGGCACGTCAAAGCCAGCAGGACGACCAGGGCCGTCCCGCAACGCCGCGCTGCAGCCGCGCTCAGCGGCAAGACCATGAAAAAGCGCTCCTTCGGCCTTCCACCCCGCCACCGGAGTTGCCGGCGTCCCTGCCAGCGGATATGGCCGACGGCAGGATACCACAACCGCCCACGGGCGGCCAAGCCGTATGGCGGCCGGGAAAGGCCGCCCGGCGGGATCGACGAGACCCGCCGGCGCCTGGTCGGCGGCCGGCGGGCCCCTTGTCCGCCCGGTCCACGCCCGCCGACGGTCGCCGGCGCGCGGGATCCGCTCAGTAGTAGTCCTGCAGGGCGGCCAGCCCGTGCCCCTGCCGGAGCTTGACCAGCGCCTTCTCCTTGATCTGCCGGATCCGCTCGCGCGTCAGCCCGAGCCGTTCCCCGATCACCTGCAGCGTCTGGGCTTCCTCCCAGCCGAGCCCGAAATACATCACGACGACCTGCGCCTCGCGCTCGGTCAGCACCGCGAGCGCGCGGCGGACGTCCTCGCGCAGCCCTCGCTCGAGCACGGCCGAGTCGGGCGGCGCCTGGTTCGTGTCCTCGATGACCTCGGCCAGCGGACGGTCCGAGCCGTCCTGCCCGACGTCGTCCAGGGCCACTTCCGTGTGGTCGGCCCGCAGCGCCTGCACCACCTCGTTGCGGCTGAGCCCCAGGCGCTGGGCCAGCTGGCCGGGACGCGGATCGAGCACGCCGTCCTGTTGCAGTTGCACGCGCGCCCGGTTGATCTTGATCAGCACGGCCGTCTGGTTCTGCGGCAGCCGGATCGTGCGCGACTTGTCCAGGAGCGCCTGCATGATCGACTGCCGGATCCACCAGACGGCATACGAGATGAACCGGTACCCCCGCTTCTCGTCGAAACGGTGCGCGGCCTTGAGCAGTCCCAGGTTGCCCTCGTTGATCAGGTCCGAGAGCATCAGTCCCTGGTTGACATACCGCTTGGCGACCGAGACGACGAAGCGCAGGTTCGCCCGGACGAGCGTCTGAAGCGCCTCGTCATCACCGTTCTTCACGCGCTGGGCCAGGTCGATCTCCTGTTCCCGCGTCAGCAACTCGAAGCGGTTGATGTCGCGGAAATAGACCTCGAGACCCTTCTCGTGCATCGCCGGTAGGAAGCTTCTCTTGGCGGCCATGGCCGTCCTCCCTGCCAGTGTGGGGCACCGTCAGTTCTCGACCCCGGAGCGCTTCGGCTCCACCTGCACATAGCGTTCAGCGCTGCCCGTCCTGACCAGGATGGTCAGGGGGGCCGGCACCGCCGTGTGCTCCGTGCGGACCTCGTCCCACGCGGACAGGTCCCCAATCCTCTTGCCGTCGACGGACACCAGGACATCGCCGGGCCGGATGCCCGCCAGGGCGCCCGCCTCGCCGTCCCGGGCCTCGACAACGATCACGCCGGCCGAAGCCGTGACGCCGAGCAGTTCCTTGAGGCGACCGACGCGCACATCCGCGCCGTCCAGGGCGGCCACCTCGAGGCCGAGCCAGGCGGACTGCGACGTGGCGGTCGCACCCTCGGACGTCGCGGCCTCCAGGTCGACAGGCGTCACGTCGAGCGCCATCTCACGTCCATCCCGGAACAGCGCCACCTTCACTGCGGCGCCGAGCGGCGAATCCGCGATCTGGAACTGCAGTTGCCGATTGCTCTCGGCCGCGCGGCCGCCGAAGCGCGTGATGATGTCACCCGCGACGATGCCCGCCCGCGCCGCCGGCGACGACGGCGCCACCTTGACCACGCGCACGCCGGTCTCCGGCTCGCCGGGACGCGCCTCGCCGACCA
>CAINDZ010000628.1 GCA_903847545.1 uncultured bacterium
CTCGAAGGCGGGGTGGGCCGCCGTGCGCCGCTGCAGGTACAGGTAGTCGTAGCCGGGTTCGCAGTCGCGCTGCATGTTGGCCTGCACGCGCACGGAGGCGGGGCCGGCGCCCACCGTCTTGCGAAACTCAAGAACGGCGTACCAGTTGTTGCCGTAGCCGCCGGCCGGATCGGTGCCGCACGATGCCAACGTCAGGTCGCCGCACCACGCGGCCTTGCCGGAGAACGGATTGCGCCATGTGTCCACATGCCAGGCGTTGGCCGGGGCCGTGCCGTCGAGCGTGGTCCAGCCGTCGGTCACGTAGCCCGCGCCGCCGGGCCGCGCCACGGCCGTCTCGAAGTCGCCGCGGTACGGGTACAGCCCACCGGGGCCCATCAGGGTGACGGTGTCGACGACGGCTTTCGCCGCGCTGCCGTAGGCCGTGACGGGGCACTGGGAGGCCGGGACCACATCGCCGTCCCGCAGCGACGCGCCCTGCCCGTTGGCAGGGGCGGCAACATCGCGGGCAGCTGCGCCAGTGGCAACCATCACCAGCAGCGTCGCCAGGAGCGCCTTCAGGCCCTTGGGTCCCTGTGTATGCTTCATCATCGCGGCTCCTCCTGCGGACGCGCCGACGAGGGCCGGCGGATCCGGATCATCGGCACCATCACTTGAGTGCCATCACCTGTTCACAATCACTTGAACATCGTCACTTGAACACCATCACTTGAACATCGTCACCTTGCGCACGTCCACCTGGCCGCCCGCGCGCGTCTCCACGAAATAGAGCCCCGAAGCGGCCATCGCCCCGGCGTCGTCGCGGCCGTTCCAGGCCAGTTCCCCGCTCGTCTCGGCGACGAATCCGTCCAGCAGCGTGCGCACCGCGGCGCCGCGCACGTCGAACACCCTGACCGTGACGCGTCCGGGCGCCGGCAGCGTGTATTGGATCCTGACGGACGGGTTGAACGGGTTGGGGAAGCTCGTCACGGTGAAGCGGTCGTCGGCCGCAGGGGGCGCATCGCCCAGGCAGCTGCCCACATTGTGCGGCGCCCCGAAGTAGTCCAGCACGTTGCTCAGGACCCGGACGCGTGCCGGGACCGGCGACGGACCCTTGTCCGGCTCGGTGACGAACACCAGGTCGTGGTTCATGGACACGATACGATCATCGCCGTTGCCGTTCGACGTGGCTGCCGCGTAGGGGTACGGCGTGGAGACGCCGTCCGGCGACGTGAACTGCGCCAGGCGCACGGCGCCGGGCCGGGGCGTCACGTTGTCGAAGTCGTTGATGTTCAGGCAGCCGCCATAGGCCACCCAGGATGCGGCGGTCGTCAGGACGGGGTTGCCCGCGACCTTGACGACCACGGGCGCCGCCTGGCCGCCGATGTTGTCACGAAGGTCGCCGTCGCCGAAGGCCAGCCCCATCCGGGTCTCGAGGAACGTCGCGCCGGTCGCGCCCGAGGCGGCGAGGCTCGCGGCCAGGTCGTCGCCGGTCATGAACAGGTCGCGATTGCCGTCGGCGAACCAGGCGTTGAGCAGGCCCAGGTCGTTGCCCGGGTCGACGCCGGCGTCGCCGTTGGAAAGCGTCATCGCGCCCAGGTCGCCCGACGAGTAGACCATGTCGGTGTACCCGGCAACATGCGCCGCGGTTGCCCGCCCGCCCAGGCCGTCGCCCACGCCGGATGTCGGGCCGTGGGTCGTGAACACGTCGTAATCGCCACCGGCCGTCATGCAGAGGTACCTGAAGGCCGAGTGCCACTGGTCCGCCTCGTCGCGGAACCCGCCATCGTTCCAGAACAGGATGGCCGGCTGGTAGCCGGCGGCGCTCCACACCGACGGCAGGCAGCGGACGGTGAACGCCCCGGGGTAGGCGACCTGGTACGGCGGCGACACGTTCTGGTGCGGGTAGGGATTGCCCAGCCCGCTCAGGTCGGCCGGAAGATGCGCGGTCCCGACGCTGCCGGCGACCTGGTCCACGGCCGTGAAGTAGTACTGCAGGACATCGCCCGGGAAGAGCATGCCGGTGTCCGGCAGGTCGAAGTTCCAGCGGTTGGCGACGACGGCGCCCATTGCCGTGCGCGTGACGAGACCCACCACCGGGTTCGCGGGCAGCGAACGGTACGGATCGAAGAGGGGATTCTTCCGGGCGAACGTCCAGTGCATGACCGGCGGGCCCGTCAGCGTGCCGCCGGCCCGCGGCGTCACGTCGATCCAGATGCTGTCGCCGGGGTCGTTGCGGAGGTGTGTCCTGGGCGAGATGTTCGCCGCCATGTCGAAGCGCACCGAGTTGGCGCCGAGCTGGGCAAGGTCCACCTGGCCGATGGCCGGGAAGCCGTCGTTCGCCAGCCGGATCTCGGGCACCGAGATGCGGGGACAGCTGGATCCGTAGACCTTCACGCTCACGTTGTCGAAGTACGGGGCCGGTGTCCCGTTGGTGCCGTTGCCGTAGCCGAACTGCCAGCCCAGTTCGACGATGCCCAACTGCACCTGCAGCTGGGTGGCGGTGGGCTCGATCAGGTCATCGACGACAAACACGGACCGCAGGTAGTTGGGCCCGCCGTAGTAGACGAAGTTGCGATCCGTGAATCCCACACTGGTGATGTAGCCGTCGGGCGCCGAGCGGATGCCCCACGTGTAGAAGATGCCGGGCGAGTCGTTGGGGACCAGCAGTTCGTGCCGATAGACATCGAAGGCCAGCGTCACGCCCCGCCGAACCTGGTCCGGGAAGGTCATGACCGGGGACTCGATGGCGTTCTCGATGTGGTAGGAGGCCCCGAGCAATCCCCCGGTATTGTTGACGATGTAGCCGCCCGGCGGTCCGTAGTCGTTGCCGGGCTGCCCGATGGTGCCGCCGGTTCCGGGCACGACCAGCCCGTCATCGATGAAGGCGACGACTTTCGAGTAGTTCTGCAGGCACTCGTCCGCGTCGCCGAGCCGGCTCCAGACACGGGCGTAGTCGCCCACGCCGACATTCGCGACGGCGACCCAGTCGGGGCCCAGCAGGCCGTCCTCGAAGTCCTCGGCATGCGACACGCCCGCCACGGTCACGACGATGTTGTCGACACGACAGGCGCCCGCGGTCGGCCAGAGGCAATCACCGTCCGACCACCCATTGTCTGAATCGAACACGAAGGCGACGGCGATGTCGGTGCCGTCGACCAGCTCGGCCGGCGTATACGTGAACGTGTAGTCGACCGCGGCCGTGCCCGGGCCGTCCCACAGCAGGCCCTGGCCTGACGCCACCGGCTCGAAATTCGGGTTCGCCGCCGTGCGCCTCTGCAGCATCGTGAAGTCGTAGCCCGGTTCGCAGTCGTACTGCAGGTCGGCCTGCACGCGCACCGTGGTGGCGCCGCCGACGGTCTTGCGGAACTCGAGGATGTCGCTCCACTTGTTGCCGTAGCCGCCGTCCGGATCGCCGGCTCCACAGGAGACGATATGAAGGTCGCCACACCACGCGGCCTGGCCCTGGAACGGGTTCCCGTATGTGTCGACATGCCAGTGGTTCACCGGGGAAGTGGCATCGAACGAGGTCCACCCGTCCGGCAGGACGCCCGCACCGGCGGGGCGCGCCTGGGCGTTCTCGAAGTCGCCGCGGTACGGGTACTGCGCGCCCGATCCCATCAGGTCGATGGTGTCGCCCGAGGCCTTCGCGGTGGAGCCGCCGAAGTACATGGCCGGGGTCGAGGTGGGCACGCGGCCGGCCGCCAACGCCACGGTTGGCGTGGCGCACAGCACGACCAGCCCAATGATCGCCATCCGCTTGGTCATCAGCCTCCCCCCCCCCGGAAGTCCCCATATTGGCTGAAGGTCGTCAGTCAGGATGAGTATAAGGTTTCCCTGGGCCGAGGCGGGGCGCTTTTCACGCCGGGACGGGCCGCGGGCCGGGCGTCCGTGTCGCTGATGGCACTTTTGTCTTGTTTTTTGTTCTTTTGTCATTGATATTGCTACTTTCCAGGTGACCAGAGCCGATGCCTTTCGCGGGGAAGAAAGGCTTCCCCTACCCAAATGGTCCCGTTCGCTGGCCCGTCACCCGGCAGCCATTATATTTGTGAAAATTCCCACCCGCGCAGCGGCCCACCCCCGGAGGATCCGACGTGCCCCAGCAGCCCCCCTCTCACGATTTCGCCTCCACCTGCCGCATCGGCACCCGCGGTTCGGACCTGGCCCTGTGGCAGGCCCACACCATCCAGCGGATGCTGCGCGACCTGGGCACCGAGACCGAGATCGAGATCATCAAGACGCGGGGCGACCGCATCGATGACGTGCCGC
>CAINDZ010000629.1 GCA_903847545.1 uncultured bacterium
GATCACCGAGAACACCGTCCCCGCCTCCGGGCTCGAACGGAAGGTGACCACGCCGCCGAGGTACTTCTCGGTCAGCAGCTTGATCGAGTAGGTGCCGATGCCGCGGTCGCGGCCCTTGGTGGAGAACGAGCGCTGGAAGACCTGCAACTGGACGTCGCGCGGCATGTCCTGCGCGTTGTGGCAGGTGAAGGTCACGTACTGGCCCTCGCGGGTGCAGGCGAGGGTGACCTCGTCGCCGGGCTTGGAGGCCTCGAGGGCGTTCTTGGCGAGGTTGCCGATCACGCGTGTCAGCAGCGCCGGGTCGCAGGTGAAGGTGCAGCGCGCGGACCAGGGGGCCACGCGGATGTTCTTGCGGCGGGCGACCTCGTGGTTGCGGAAGGTGTGCACCAGGTCGTCCAGGAACTCGGCCGTGTCCAGGGGGGCCGGCTGCACGGCCAGGGCGTTGCTCTCGGCGGCGACCAGGATGCGCTGGCTCTTGATCTCCTGGACGAGCGTGCCCGCGGCGATGGCGAGGTCGCCCTTGACCTCGTCGAACTCGAGGTCGCCGGTGGACAGCATTTCGGCCATCGAGTTGATGCCGCCGGCCGTGTTCATGATGTCGTGGAAGAAGACGCGCTCGAGCACCTGACGGCGCTTCTCGTCGGCGATGTCGCTGGCGACGAAGAGCACGTAGTCCTCGTCCTGCCAGCGGAAGGGCGTGGTGCGGATGCGCAGGTCCAACGCCTCGGGGCCGCGCTGCCCGGCGCGGCTGATGCGGCACTCGCGCTCGGAGCGGCAGCCGTCGAGCGTGTCGAGGATGGCGCCCACGGCGCCGCAGTTGCGGCACGCCTCGGAAGTGCCGCAGCCGGTCGGCGTCTCGCGCGCCGCGTGGCAGGACAGGATCTCGCCCGGCCGCAGGCCCAGCATGACCGGCTGCCCGAGGGCGGCCCCCATGGCGTTGGCCGCGGTGTTGCCGAAGACCAGCTGCCGGTGCCGGTTCAGGATCATGACCTGCTGCGGCAGCGCGTCGAGCACGGTGACGAGGATCTCCGAAGCGGCGATCGACCGCCGCGAGGCCTCGATGGCCTCGGGCGTGGCGCGTTCGGCGGTGGCGTATGCCGTCGAATCGGTGCGGTGCATTGTGTCTCCCGTGTCCCGGAGCTGGTGGGGCCCCGTGGCTGACGCGGCCCGGGCGGGTCGCGGTGGAGGCCGCGCAAGGGCGGGCCGGGAAAGGGTTTCGGCGGGAGTGAGGAAAACTCTATAGGCGGGTGGGACGGGGTGGGACAGTGTCCCACAGTGGGGCGATGACCCGCTGCGCCCGGATATGTGAAAATGTTATCTGGATTGCAGTTAACTCACTTGCGCCGGCGCAAGTGGCGTCCCCGGCCACGCGAAACTGTCTAAAATTGAGAATTATTCCCATTCCCACCAAGGAATATGCTACAAATCAAGTCTGGTATCTCGCCACCACGGCCCGGGCGTGGCGCCGGGCCGGGTTTCCCAGGTCAGGAGGCTGCCATGAAACACTTGTTCCTCGCCGACAGGGTTTCGCAGGGGTGGAGGCTGGCGCTGTCGCTGGCATTGCTGGTCGTCGTGCTGGCCGTGGCCGTAGCCGGCGCCGCGCCGCGGGCCGCGGCCCAGGCCTCGGACACGGCGTGCTGCATCGCGCCCGAGAACGGGGGCGGCACCGCGACGCTGCCGCCGTCGGGGGCGGCGCCCGGGTGTGCGTTCGTGGGCACGACCGAGATCGTTGCCGGGCTGCCGGCCGGGACGACCATCCAGGTGAGCGGGTGGTTCGGCAACTTCACGGGGCAGGTCGAGACGGCGGGCGGCGGGCTCGGCGGCACCATGAGCACCTGGCAGGGCCAGTTCCTGATGAACATGACGGGGACGGGAACGCTGCTGGGGTTCAACCGCTCGATCGTGATCCCGCTGGGGCCGGGCAACGCGCAGATGGACTTCTCGCCGCGGATGGCGTTCGCCCCGGTGCAGAACGTGAATGCGCAGGTGTACTACCTGTTCGGGCAGGTCTTCGGCGATCCCGACTTCGACCTCTTGCGCATCAGCGCCGGCTACGGGTTCGGGCTGCCGGCGCCGGGCCAGGTGCAGGTCGCCTCGAGCGGGGGCGGCTGGGGCGTGTCGGGGTACTTCGACCTGACGCACCGCATCGACTTCGTGGGCAAGGCCGGCGGCGCGCTGTCGGGGCTGTCGGGCAGCACGACGCGCGAGCGTCGGTTCGAGATGTGCCCGGGCGGAGCGGTGCCCGAGGAGTCGCGCACGTGGTCGGGGGTTAAAGCGCTTTATCGATGATGGTGGGGGATGGATGATAGCGGGGGTGGGGGGTCGCCTCGGGGGAGGCGGCCCCCTTTTTCGTGCGCTGCCGAGGGCGGCTACGGCATGAAGATCAGCGATGACTCGATGGCCGCGGTGTCGTCGGCGCGGCCGCTGGCATGGGTTGCGGAGCGGCATGGTCACGTGCCAGCTCACGCCAGTGACCGCCGCCGGAACGCCCGCCGCGAAGCCAGGATCTCCTGCCGCAACGCCTCCGGATCCGGCAGCACCGGCAGGTAACGCGAGGCGAACACCTGCGCGGCGATGCCGCCCATCGCGTAATGCACAACCGCGTCATCCTTCGCGCTGCACAGCACC